>NZ_JBEXLP010000047.1:0-55669 GCF_040610035.1 Streptomyces sp. NPDC004542 | reverse complement strand
GGGCCCCCGCGCCCCCCCGGCCGGTACGGGCCGCCCCCCCCCCCCGCGGGCCGCCCCGGCGCCCGCCCCGCGGGGCAGCACCGGGGGGCGGTCCGCCGCGCCGAGCGGACGTTTCCGGCGAGCGAAAGTTTCGGCCGCCCTCATCCCGCCCTCATCAATTGACGGGCCCGTCCCCACTGGTGACACTCCGAGGGCACAACACCCAACAGAACCCCCCACGCCCCGACAGGATCGCCCATGCGCCTACGAGCCGCGCTCCTTGCCTGTCTCGCCCTCCTGCTCACGCTGTTCGCCGCCCCGCCCGGCACCGCGCACCCTGGAGCACCACCCGTGAAGCACACCGAGTACGCCGGTTACCTCTTCGCCTATTTCACCGGCGAGGGCACCGCCGACGGCGAACAGATCCGCTACGCCCTCAGCCGGGGCAACGACCCGCTGCACTGGCGCGAGCTGAACGCCGGGAAGCCGGTCCTGACCTCGACCATCGGCGAGAAGGGCCTGCGTGACCCGTTCGTCATCCGCTCCCCCGAGGGCGACAGGTTCTACCTGATCGCCACCGACCTCAGGATGTACCACAACAGCAGCGGCAGCTGGGACGACGTCCAGCGGCACGGCAGCAGGTCCATCATGATCTGGGAGTCCACCGACCTGGTGCACTGGACCGACCAGCGTCTGGTGCGGGTCGCCCCCGACAACGCGGGCAACACCTGGGCGCCGGAGGCCTACTGGGACGACTCCCTCGGCGAGTACGTCGTCTTCTGGGCGTCGAAGCTGTACGCGGACGACGACCCCGGCCACACCGGATCGACGTACAACAAGATGCTGTACGCGACGACGAAGGACTTCCGGACCTTCAGCGCGCCGAAGGTCTGGGACGACCCCGGCTACTCGGTCATCGACTCGACGGTGGTCAAGTACAAGGACACCTACTACCGCTACACCAAGGACGAGCGGGACCCGTCCTCCAGCTCCCCCTGCTCGAAGTTCATCACCGGGGAGAAGTCGACCAGCCTGACGAGCACCGAGTACGGCTTCGTCTCCGACTGCATCGGCAGCGGGTCCATCGAGCGCGGCGAGGGGCCGACGGTGTTCAAGTCGAACACCGAGAACAAGTGGTACCTGTTCGTCGACGAGTACGGTCTGCGCGGCTACGTGCCCTTCGAGACCACCGACCTCGACTCCGGCACGTGGACGATGTCCACGGACTACCAGCTCCCGGCGAGCCCCCGGCACGGCACGGTGCTGCCGGTGACGCAGGCCGAGTACGACCGGCTGCTCGCCGCGTACCCCGGCACTCCCGCCTCCGTGGTGGACGCGACGGCGAAGGGCCAGAAGGGGTACGCGATCGTCACCGAGCCGGCGTCGAAGGTCGTGCTCCCGATGGAGCCGGACGCCGATCTGTCCCGCCTGGCACCGCAGCTGTGGGTGGGCGAGGGCGCGACGGTCAGCCCGAGGTCCGGCACCCGGCGCGACTTCCGCAGGCCGCGGAGGTACACGGTGACGGCGGCGGACGGCACGGCCCGCACCTGGACGGTCGAGGCCGTCCGCACCCGGAGCCCGATCCTGCCCGGCCTGAACGCGGACCCGGACGTCCACTACCTGGACGGTGAGTACTGGATCTACCCCACGACCGACGGCTTCCAGGGCTGGAGCGGCACGAGCTTCACGGCGTACTCGTCGAAGGACCTGGTCCACTGGAAGGACCACGGCGTGATCCTCGACCTGGGCCCGGACGTCTCCTGGGCCGACAAGAACGCCTGGGCGCCCGCGGTCGCCGAACGCGACGGCAGGTACTACCTCTACTTCTGCGCGGAACAGCAGATCGGCGTGGCGGTGGCCGACTCCCCGGCCGGCCCCTTCGGGGACGCCCTCGGCAAGCCGCTCGTGGCCAAGGGCCGGCTGGCGGGCCAGATGATCGACCCGGCCGTCTTCACGGACGACGACGGTCAGGCGTACCTGTACTGGGGCAACGGGCACGCGTACGTGGTCCCGCTGAACGGGGACATGACGTCGTACGACCCGGCGAAGGTGAAGGACATCACCACGGGCGACTTCCGCGAAGGATCCTTCGTGATCAAGCGGAACGGCACGTACTACTTCATGTGGTCCGAGGACGACACCCGCAGCGAGAACTACCACGTGGCCTACGCGACGGGACCGTCCCCGCTCGGCCCGTGGACCGAGCGGGGGACGATCCTGTCCAAGCGTCCCGAGTACGGCATCCTCGCCACCGGCCACCACTCCGTGGTGAACGTGCCCGGCACCGACGACTGGTACATCGTCTACCACCGGTTCGCCCTGAACGGCCCCGGGAAGGCGGGCGGTGACGGTACGCACCGGGAGACCACGATCGACCGGATGCGGTTCGCGGCCGACGGCACGATCGAACCGGTCCTGCCGACCCTCGAGTCGGTCCGCCCCGCACGGGCCGCCCGCGCGGACTAGCCGACGAAGTACGTCGGGTTCGGGATCTTGTACGTGCGGTCCGCGTGGCCACCGTCCAGGTCCGAGTACTGGTCGCCGAAGTTGGCGATGATCTCGTACCCGAGGTCGTCCTCGATGTGCTTGCGGGTACCGGACTTGTACTGGACGGTGGTGCAGGTCCAGGCGCCCGGGGTGGCGCAGGCGCTCAGGTAGGACGGCGGGCTGGCCGCGTTCTTCAGGAACATGTGGCCGGCGTCGAGGTTCACGTCGGCGCCGACCTTCTTCAGGTTCTCGACGGCGGCGGACCGCTGCGCCTCGCTCAGACCGGAGTTGTAGAAGACCTCGACACCCTTGGACTCGGCGTACCGGACGAGCTCCGGGCTGCCGAAGACGGCCGGACGGTCGGCACGGTTGACGTAGGCCGCCCAGGTCGCCGAGTTGTAGGTGTAGTTGTAGCGCTTCTCGTAGTCGAGGCTGAGCAGCAGCGTGTCGTCGATGTCGAAGACGACCGCGGGCTTCTCGTGCCGGTGGTGCGCCTTGCGCGCCGCCTGGTCGATGTACCGCTCGGCGGCGGAGTCGAGCCGGGCGAGGTCCTTGGCGTACGGGCTGTCCGGGGACGCCTGGTAGAGGCCGTCGGCGTCGGCGGTGGTCCCGTAGTAGGTGTCGATGTCCTTCACCAGGAGCCCGATGTTGTAGGGCTCGTGGGTGGAGTTCGCCGTGGACTGACCGGCGTTGGCCACGCCGGCGCCGTACAGGGCACCACCGGCGAGGGCGCAGGCGGCCGTGAGGGCCGCGATCCGAAGTGGCTTATGCATGACAGGTTTTCTACGCGCGTCACCCCTTCGAGCGCGAGACCCGTTGCCCGATCGATACCTTCCGGTCGGGCAACGGGTGACGCTTCCCCCGGTACGGGCCGGTCAGTTCATGGTGGCGCCGATGGTGGTGCTGCCCGTGGTCAGGAACGTGGTGTCCGGCAGGGAGCCGTCGGACTTGCGGGCGTTGTACGTGGTCGAGGCGTCCGTGGAGTTGAACGCCGGCGTGGAGATGCCGGAGTCCCAGTTGTTGCCGGCCGAGGTCACCTTGGAACCCTTGCTGACCGAGCCGCCGCCGTTGCTCACCGCGAGGTTCTTGCCGAGCTTGGCGGAGCTGGTGGCGAAGTAGTAGCCCCACTTGCTGTTGGCGTAGGCGGTGGTGCGGTTGATGACGATCGCGCCGGTGTTGGAGTTCTCGGTGAAGCCGTTGCCCGCGTTGCCCCAGGCGGCGGAGTTGTTGACGACGTGGGCGACCGTGACGCCGTTGCCGCCCAGCTTGTAGCCGTTGCCGTTGCCCTCGAAGGCGGAGTCGCCCCAGCGGTTGACGCCGTTGCCGAAGGACCAGGTGTGCTCGATGGTGACCGGGGAGGAGAAGGACCACAGGTCGATGCCGTCGTCCGAGTTGTTGAACAGGCGGGCGCCGGTGACCAGGTTGCCGGTGCCGGAACCGAACTTGATGGCGACCCCGTCGGCGTTCTGGCCGTGGCCCGCGGGATCGTAGTTGCCGTAACTGTCCAGGTTCTTCACGGTGTTGTTCACCGTGCCGTCGCCGGTGAGCGTGAAGCCGGAGTCGCCGCCGTTGATGGTCTTGATGTTGTTCCAGTTCGTCCCGGTGCAGGACTGGCAGACGACCGCGCTGTCCGGGGAGTTCTGGAAGGTGATGTTGGAGACGTTCCAGTAGTCGGCCGTGAGCTTGAAGATCCACGAGCCGGAGGGGAGCGACGACCCGTCGATCTTCACGGTCTCCGAGCCGTAGGCGGTGAGCGTGACCGGTGCGGACGAGGTGCCGTCGGCCGTGGACTGGAGGGTGGCCGTCGGGTAGTAGGTGCCGCCGCGCACCTGGATGACCGTGCCGGCGGTGGCGTTCTTGATGGCGTTGGACAGGTCGGTCGCGTTGCTGACGACGACGGTCGCGGCCTGCGCCTGGGTGGGGAGAGCGGCGAGTCCGGCGCCGAGCGCCAGGGCCGCGCCGAGGGTGAGAGCGGTACGACGGGACATGGGAGTACGGTCCTTTCGTCGTGGTGCGGGTTGGGGGTGGTGCGGGGTGGCGTCGTGATGCGTGCGGGACCCGGGGGGATTCAGGGTCGCCAGTCGCCGAGGTAGGCCGCGGGGGTGTGCGACCGGGCCTCGGTGGGGGTGAGCTGGGGCCGGTTGCCGGGGACGGTGACCTCTGCGCCCGGCCCGGTGTTGCGGTACTCGTGGAAGCGCATGGACTGCCACGGGTAGGCGTCGCGCATGTTGGTGTAGGGCGCGACCGGGTCGATGCCCGGGCCGATCCAGGTGTCCCGGACGACGAGGGACGGCCAGGCGGTCGTCTCGTACGACGGGACCCAGGGCCGCGCCAGCTTGTACGCCCCGTCCTCGGCGCCGGAGGTGATCCGGGAGCGGACGGCGAGGATGCCGTACGGGTTGGCGCGGGCGGTGGAGGGGGCGAAGACCATGCCCTTGGGGGTGAAGGACACCTCACGCCCGAGCGTGCGGAAGTGGCAGCGCTCGAAGACGGCGGTCGCCCGCCCGAAGACGAAGTCGACGTCGCCCTCGATGTAGCAGCGGTGGAAGTACTGCCGGTCGAAGGTGTCGAGCGCCGCCGTGTCGACGAAGAGGGTGTCCTGGTGGGCCAGCAGGCGGACGTTCTCGAAGCGGGTCCGGTCGCCGTAGGTGTAGGCGGCCACCGCCTGCGTGCCGGTGATGTCGGGGTGGTCGGCACGCAGCCAGTCGTTGGCGAGGGTGAGGTCGCGGACGGTCAGCCCGGGTGCCGCGGAGGTGAAGGTGGCCGAGCCCGCCGTGCCGTACGTCGTGCCGTCGGGCTTCTTCGTGCCGTTCGCGTTGTCGTACACGATGACGGTGTCGCGCGGGTCCGGGGTGGCGCCGCGGATCGTCAGCTCCCCCTTCTCCACGGGGACGTGGACGACCTCGCGGTACGTCCCCGGGTGCACGACGATCGTCCGGCCGGGCCCGTCCACCGCGTCCACCGCGGCCTGCACGGAGTCGCCGGGGCGCACGTGCAGCACGGGGCGGCCGCCGGCCAGGGCGTCAGGGGCGCCGACGGCGGCCAGGACGCCGGTCATGCCCGCCAGAAGAGTGCGCCTGCGCATGTCAGCAGCCCTCCCGCCACGGCGCCCAGTCGCCGAGGTAGGCCTCGCGGGTCGCCGACCGGGCCTGCTCGTCGGTGAGCTGGGGGCGGTTGTCGGGGACGGTGATCTCCGCGCCCGGGCCCGCGTTGCGGTACTCGGCGAAGCGCTGGTCCTGCCACGGGTAGGCGGCCGACATGTTGGTGTAGGGCGCGACCGCGTCGATGCCGGGGCCGAGGTGGGTGTCCCGGACGGTGAGCATCGGGCGGGCGGTGGGGTCGGAGCCCGGGACCCAGGGGCGGGCCAGCTTGTAGCAGGCGTCCGGGGCCTCGCTGCTGACCCGGCCGCGCGTCACCAGGTAGCCGCGGGGATTGGCGAGGGCCGTGGAGGGCGCGAAGACGAAGCCGTACGGTGCCGCCGCCAGGTCGGTGCGGTTCAGCGTGCGGAAGTGGCAGTGCTCGTACACGGCCGTGGCCCGGCCGAAGACGAAGTCGACGTCCCCCTCGACGTAGCAGTGGGCGTAGTACTGGCGGGCGAAGACGCCGAGGGACATCGTGTCGGCGTACAGGGTGTCCTGGTGGCCGAGGAAGCGGCAGTGGGTGAAGGCGCTCCGGTCGCCCTGCACCTTGATGGCCACCGCCTGCGTGCCGGTGATGTCCGGGTGGTCGGCGCGCAGCCAGTCGTTGGCGAAGGTGATCCAGCGGGCGGTGAACCCGTCGGCCTGGACGGTGGTGGTGGCCGAGCCCGTGGTGCCGTAGGTGCCCGAGCCGTCCGGCTTCGGCGTCCCGTTGGCGTGGTCGTAGACGATCACCACGTCCCGGGGGTCCTGCGAGGCGCCGATCCAGGTCGCCTCGGTGCGGGAGGCGTCGACGGCGACGGTCTCGCGGTAGGTGCCCGGGGCGAGGACCAGGGTCCAGCCGGTGCCCGCCGCGGCGGTCACGGCGGCCTGGACGCCGGTGAAGTCGCCGCGGCCGTACGGGTCGACGTACAGCGTCTTCGGGGTCAGGCGGCGTGCCGGTGACCCGTAGCGGCCGAAGGGGTACCGGCCGCCGTCGGCGTGCGCGGGGGCGGCGGTGGCGAGGCCGAGCACGGCGGCGGCCTGGGCGCCCGCCGCGAGGAAACCCCTTCTGGACAGGGGTGGTCGGAGGTGGGGCGAGGGCATGCGGATGCTCCTTCGCGGTGCGGCTCGGGGAGAGCTCGGGGGAGCTCGTGGGGAGGGGGAGGACGGGCCGGGGCGGGCGCGCCCCGGCCCGTGCGCGCGGGACCGGGGTCAGCGCAGGCGGCCGGCGCCCGCGCAGTGGTCGACGATGCCGGGCACGGCCTTCGCCGGGTCGACCTTCGTGCGCAGGACCGGCGTCCAGCCGGCACCCGACTGGAGGATCTCGCCCGGCACCTGGGCGTTGTGGACGGCGATCAGGTCGGTCGGGGTGCCGTTGACGTAGTTGTCGTCGGCGGTGAGCGGCGCCTCCTTCCACTTCTTCAGGATCTTCCCGGCGCCGACCCCGTCCGGCAGCGTGAACGCGTTGTGCTCCGCGACGAGCTGGGACTCCATGCCGATGCCGTAGCTGTATCCGTAGCCGTCACCGGCGACGAAGTGGTTGTTGTACGAGTCCACCTGGCCGAAGCGGACGCGGGGCGCGCGCTCGACCAGGTTCGAGAAGAGGTTGTGGTGGAAGGTGACCTTCAGGTGCCCCCGGTCCACGGCGGCCGTCGAGGCGCTGTCGCTGTTGCCGATCAGGATCGTCTTGTCGTGGTCGGCGAAGACGTTCCAGGAGGCGGTGACGTAGTCGGCGCCCTTGACGATGTCGAGCTCGCCGTCGTGCTGCTCGAAGATCCGGCCGTAGTAGTACGGCAGGGTGCTGTCGGGGTGGTCGCCGTCGGTGAAGGTGTCGTGGTCGATCCAGACGTGGGTGGAGCCGTAGACGACCGCGCTGTCGTACTCGGAGTTCCAGTTGCCGTCGGCGGTGTCGGTCGGGTCCCACTGCGGGAAGCAGTCGAGCGGGCTCTCGAAGGTCAGGTTGCGGACGATGACGTTGTCGACGCCCTTGATCTGCAGGCTCGCACCCTTGAAGCCGGCGTCCGCGCCGATGCCGACGATGGTGGTGTTGGCGGGGATGTTCGCCTTGATGTAGGCGTCCTGGTTGGCCGCGGAGGCGCGGCGCAGCCCCTCGGGGCTGTCGTCGGGCTCGGCGTCCAGGTTCGTGGCGCGGCCCCACACGGCCGGGTCGTACGTCTTCAGGTAGGTGTCGAAGTCGTACCCCGGCACCGCGAACGACGCACAGCTCGGCCCGTCGGCGTCGATGGTGCCCTTCACCTTGATGATCTTGGGTGCGCTGCCGCCGTCGGCGAGGGCGGCCTTGAAGGCGTCCCAGGTGGTGACGGTGTAGACGTGCGCGAAGTCGGCGGCGGCGCCGCCCGAGGTGCCGGTGCCGAAGGCGGCCCAGCCGTCGTTCGCCGCGAGGGTCTGGTGGGCGAGGTCCGGGTTCCGGGGCTGAGCGGAGGCGGTGCCGGTGACGGCGAGCACGAGGGCGGTGCAGCCGACGAAGGACGCTATGACGCGGCCATGACATTTCTGTGTACGCACTGTGCGGGTCTCCTCGTTACGGGTTCGGTGCTTCGGTGGCCGCGGGCGGCCAGGTGATCCAGGACGCCGGGACGTCCTCGTGCAGCCGGACGACGTCGTGCGGTGCGAGCACCCGCGTCCGCAGCAGCTCACGCGCCACGAGCCGGGCCACGGCGATCGCACCCGGCGGATTGAAGTGCGTGTTGTCCTGCTCGGTGGCGGTCCAGTTGAAGTACGTCTTCGTCGCCTCGGGCCCCAGCTCCTGCCACAGCGCGAGCGACAGCGCCTCGATGTCGAGCAGCGCCACCCGCTCCTGATCGGCGAGCGCGCGCATCGCCGCCGGGTAGTCGCCGTGGGTCGGCACGGCGTTGCCGTCGGCGTCGAACCTGCGCCGCTCCACGGGGGTGGCGAGCACGGGCCGGGCACCCTTCGCGCGGGCGCCGTCGATGTAGAGCCGCAGGTAGTCCTGGTACGTCGTCCAGGGCTCGGTGTACCGGGTGGGGTCGGCGGACTTCTCGTCGTTGTGCGCGAACTGGACGATCAGGAGGTCGTGCGGGCGGATCGCGGCCAGGATGGCGTCGAGCCGGCCCTCGTCCACGAAGCTCTTGGAACTGCGCCCGTTCACGGCCTGGTCCGAGACGTCGATCTCCTCGCGGAGGAAGAAGGGCAGTGCCATTCCCCATCCGGTCTCGGGTGCCTCGTCGGCGTACTTCTGGGCGGCGGTGGAGTCACCGGCGATGTAGAGGGTGCGGCGTCGGGGCGCGGCCCGGGCGGTACCGGTGGCCGCGAGGGCGAGCGGAACGGCCGCGCCGGCGGCCGCGGTGACCTGTCTGCGGGTGAGTGACACGGCGGTGCCTTTCGAGCAGGGGTCGAGGAGAGTCGTCGAGGGGCGCGGGGCGGTATCGGCACACCGCTCCGCCGCGTGGGCGCGACCAGCCACGACCGGCAGGCGGCCGCGCCCACGAACCGGGCCACCCGGGGTCAGTGGTTCTTCTTCCAGTCCGCCTGAGCCTTGTTCAGCTGCTCGGCCAGCGTGTCCAGGAACTCCTTCGCACTCATCTTCCCGAGCAGCACCTTCTGGAAGTTCGGCTCGTTGTCGGCCTTGGAGATCGTGTTCCAGTCCGGCAGGTAGTACGGCAGCTGCACGATCTTGGTGCTGGCCCCGTTCAGCGCCTCGGCCGCGAGCTTCGTCGGCTCGGACGACTGGACCCAGGAGTCCTGCGCGGCCTCCGTGTTGGCCGGCACCTGTCCCGCCGTCTCGTTCCACTTGCTGTTGGCCTCGTGCGAGGCCGCGAACTCGATGAACTTCCACGCGGCGGCCTTGTGCTTGCTGGACTTGAACAGGGCCAGGCCGTCCACCGGGTTGGACACCTGCACCCGCGTGCCGTCGTCCAGCGTGGGGTTCGGGATGCCCTTGAACTTGCCCTCCAGCGCCTTCTGGTGGTCGGCGTACGAGCCCAGGTTGTGGCTCAGCATGCCGATGGAGCCGGAGTCCCACTGGGCGACCATCTTGGTGAAGTCGTTGTTGACGTCGGCGGACGGGGTGTCCTTCTTGTACAGGCCGACGTACTTCTCCAGCGCGGTCACGTTCTTCGGGTCGTTGACCGTGGTCTTGTCGCCGTTCCAGAACGAGGTGATCCCGCTCTGCCCGTACGTGGCGTCGAGCGCCTGGGCGATGGACCCCTCGCCGCCCCGGATCGTGTACCCGAACCTGTTCTTGCCCTTGTCGGTGAGCTTGTCCGCGGCGGTGTAGAACGTCGTCCACGTGGTCGGCGGGTCCAGCTTGGCCGCGCCGAACAGGTCCGTCCGGTACCAGAGCGTGCCGTTGTTGGCGGAGGTCGGCACGGTGTACGTCTTGTCGTCGCCGCCGGCGGCCTTCACGCTCTCCAGGAACTTCTCGTTGAGCTTGCCGTTCAGCGGGCTCTTCGAGAGACGGGCGTCCAGCGGCTCCACCGCGCCCTGGACCGCGACCTCGGCGAGCATCGCGGTACCGAGGCCACCGACGTCGGGCAGGCCGCCGCCCTGGATGGCGGTGTCGTACTTGGACTGGACGCTGGCGGCCGGGACGCCGACGTACTTGACCTTGATGTCCGGGTACTTCTTCTCGAAGTCGGCGATGATCTGCTTCCAGACGTCGGTGCGGACACCGCCGTTGTTGTCCCAGAACGTGATCGTGCCCTTGCCGGAACCCTCGTCGCCCTTGCCCCCCGCGTCGCCGCTGCCGTCGTCGCCGCAGGCGGTGGCGGTCAGCGCGAGCACGGAGCCCAGGACGACGGCCGTGGCGGCGCGCCTGCTTCTGCGAATGCTGCTCTTCATCGGTCGGCTCTTCTCTGCTTCTGGATCCAACGGAGATGTGCGGTTGTGGGGGGTTCAGTGGGGGCGGGCGGGCGTACGGAGCCCGCCCGCGGTGGGGAGGCGGGTCAGCCGGAGGTGATCCGGAACCGGGTGAAGACGGCCGCTCCGGCGTGCCCGGCCCCGCTGGGGGCCAGGGCGAACAGACCGAGCAGCGCGCCGACCCAGCGCCAGGGGGTGGCGGCGAACACGGGACCGCTGGCACGGAAGCCGTCGCCGACGTCGTAGGAGAACCGGCAGCGCGCCCCGGCGCCGCTCTCGATCCGCAGCCGGGCCCGGCCCCCGGGCACGGGGCAGGCCCGGCCGGCGTCGCGCTCCCGGTCCGCGTCGGCCTCGGCGAACCGGTGCACGAGGTGGACCGTCCCGTCGGCCTGGCGCTCGAGCCCGATCCAGCCGAACGCGTCCCCGAGGAGCGTGAGCCCGGCCCGCGCGCCCGGTTCCTCGCTGTGCAGCGTGACCTCGACCTCGGCGGTGGCCGGGGTGCCGGGCAGCCGCTGGGTGAGGATGTGCGGCAGCTTGCGCAGGTCGTGCGCGTCGGGGGTGCGGACGCAGGTCAGCCGCAGTCCGTCGGCGGAGTGCTGGGTGGCCCAGCCGTCCTGCGGGTTGGCCGTCCACTGCCACTGGCGGCCGTACCGTCCGCCGGGGAAGTCGTCGTCGGTGGCGGGCGCGGCCGGCGGTTGCGGCGGCAGCGCGGGGCGGCGGTGTTCGGTGACGGGGGCGCCGTCGTTCCCGATCACCGGCCAGCCGTCGGGGCCCCAGCGCATCGGCTGGAGGTGCAGGACACGGCCGTACGCCCCGCGCTGCTGGAAGTGCAGGAACCAGTCCTCGCCGGACCGGGTGCGCACCCAGGCGCCCTGGTGGGGCCCGTTGACCTCGGTGTCCCGTTGCTCGAGGACGATCCGCTCCTCGTACGGCCCGAAGAAGTCCCGGGACCGTAAGGCGCCCTGCCAGCCGGTCTCCACTCCCCCGGCGGGCGCCAGGATCCAGAACCAGCCGTCGTGCCGGTACAGCTTGGGCCCTTCGAGGGTGAACCAGCCGGGGATGCCGTCCCCGTCGACGATCACCTTGCCCTCGTCCAGCAGGCCGGTGCCGTCGGGGTGCATCCGGTGGCCGGTGAGCCGGTTCTTGACGCCCGAGCGGGACTTCGCCCAGGCGTGCACCAGATACGCCTCACCGGTCTCCTCGTCCCACAGGGGGCAGGGATCGATGAGTCCCC
The DNA here is from genome assembly GCF_040610035.1 of Streptomyces sp. NPDC004542. Taxonomy (NCBI): domain Bacteria; kingdom Bacillati; phylum Actinomycetota; class Actinomycetes; order Kitasatosporales; family Streptomycetaceae; genus Streptomyces; species Streptomyces sp. NPDC004542. Next base: position 44,011 of record NZ_JBEXLP010000047.1, on the reverse strand, counting down.
TGCCCTCCTTGACCAGCTGCGGGCGGCTCCAAGGGCCGCGTATCTCGCGCGCGTTGACCTGGAAGATGCCCTGGTCGGGGTCGCCCCAGAAGATCCAGAAGCGGTCGTCGTGGAAGCGCAACGCGGGGGCCCAGACGCCGCAGTCGTGGCGGGGCGACCTGAACTCGGCGGCCGGCTCAAGCCGTTGCAGGGCGTGGCCGACCAGGGTCCAGTTGACCAGGTCGCGGGAGTGCAGCAGCGGCAGGCCCGGGGCGCGCCCGAAGCTGGACGCGGTGAGGTAGAAGTCGTCGCCGACGCGCACGACGTCCGGGTCGGACCAGTCGGCGTTTAGGATCGGGTTGCGGTACGTCTGCTCGGTCAGGCGGACGCTCACTGGCTCACCGCCTTCCGCACCAGCGCGGCCGCCTCGTCCCGGCCGAGCCGGCCGTCGGCGACGACGGTCACGATCCGCCGTACGACGGTGTCGCCGGGCGCGATCGGCAGCCGCCGCGCGGACGCCAGCGAGGACCCCACTCCCGGGTACTCGGCGGTGCGCACGAACCACGGGTCGCCGCGGGTCTCCTCGGTGGCCCCCGCGAACACCAGCGTCCAGTCGGCGCCGGCCATCGCCAGCCAGTCGGCGCGGGCGCCGTGCACCTCGGCCTCGCCCGCGCGCTCGCCGGTGAAGACGTCCGGCGCCGCCGCCTCCTTGCGGGCCCGCCAGAAGAAGCCGCCGTACGCGGCACCCGGGCGCCCGTTCGTGGCCGGGCTGCCGATGGACAGCGCCTGAGCGGTGACGTTGGTGACGGAGAAGGTGAAGTCCAGCGCCCAGGCGGTGTCGGTGAGTTCGGTGGCCGCCACGGTACGGCGCTCGCGCAGCAGCTCGGCACCCGAGGCGACCCAGCGCAGCTCCTCGACGAAGCCGTCCGGGTCGCGCAGCTGGAAGGCGGTGTGGCGCTGGGCACCATGGTTGTCCAGCTCCGTCGGGCCCTGGTCCCGGACGTACGTCCGCCCGCCCCAGAAGTTGTGCCCCTCGACGTCGGGAACGGCGACACCGACGCCGAGGTGGTGGGTGTGGTCGGCGGGGCCGAGCTCGGTGACCGCCGTGCCGGCCAGGGTGGTGACGGGGTGCAGGTAGGGACGTGGGGAGAGCCGGGCCGGCAGTTCGGGCCGGGTGACGTAGCGGCCGACCGGGCGGCCCGCGACCCGCAGGACCAGGGTGTCGTGGGGTGTCATCAGGTGCTCACCTCTTTCGGTAGGGCCCAGGGGGCGCCCAGCTCGGAGTAGAGGGCGAGGGTGTCGGCGGCGGCCGCGACCAGACCGTCGATGCCGGGTACGACCCGGCGGTGCTCGGCCGGGATCAGGTGCCAGGCGCCGGCGGGCAGCGCGGCCGGGTCCCCGGCCAGCCGGACCGCTTCGACGACCTTCATGAAGGCGCCCGTCGCATCGGGTTCGACCAGCAGGTCCGCGCCGGTGGTGAGGTGGTCGACGAGGTTCTCCAGCAGGTCGGTACGGCCGTACTCGGTCTCCTGCGGGCCGTGGCCCGCCCGCTGGAGGAGCACGCGGTCCTGCTTGTACCAGAAGGTGATCCGGCCGCTGGAGCCGTGCACCAGGACGTACGGGTCCAGCGGCTCCTCGGCGCACAGGGTCGCGGCGACCGTGACCGGGCCGAGCCCGGTGGTCACCCGTACGCAGGAGGTGTCGTCGGACTCGATGTCGTTGGCGCGCAGCAGCTCGGTCTCGATGCCGGTGACGTCCTCGGCGCGGGTGGTGCCGAGGACGGCGAGGCCGGTGGCGACGGCGTGGGCGAGGGGGTTGGTGAGGACCCCGTCGATCACGTCGACGCCGTTCAGCCGGCGCTTGCCGGCCCAGGGCGCACGCCGGTAGTAGGCCTCGTCGCGGGCCCAGGCCCCGGCGCCGCCGACCCCGAGGACCTCGCCGACCGCGCCCTCCGCGATCAGCCGGCGGATCGCGGGCACGGCGTGCGAGCCCAGCGACTGGAAGCCGATCTGGCAGGCGACCGAGGCCTTCTCGACCCCGTCGGCCATGCGCCGGAACTCGGCGTAGGAGGGCGCGGGCGGCTTCTCCAGCAGGATGTGCACACCCCGGTCGGCGGCGGTCAGGGCCAGGTCGGTGTGAGTGGGGATGGGGGTGCAGATCACCGCGATCCGCGCGCCGGTGGAGTCGAGGAGGGCCCCGAAGTCGGCGGACTGCTCGGGCGTGCCGAGGCCCTCGGGCATCTCGTCGGCGGCCAGCGGGGTCAGCTCGCAGATGCCGGCCAGCCGGACGGCGCCCTCGTCCTGGAGCCGGCGGATGTTCTCGAGGTGCCAGCGGCCGTGGCCGCGCGCGCCCGCCAGAACGATGGGTACGGTCATGGGATCCTCCCTGCGCCCACGCCGCTCGCCACCTCTCGGTCGGCCACAGCGGCGCTGTAGATCTTTTGGAGCAGGGTAGGTGTCCGACCGGCGTCCGCCGTCAAGGCACCCTCGTCTCGCCGGTTCCCCCGGGCCCTCATCCCTTCACCGCCCCCGCGCTGAAGCCGGTGATCAGCCACTTCTGGATGAAGGCGAACACGATCACCACCGGTACGGCCGCGATGATGCCGCCCGCGGCCAGCGCGCCCAGGTCGACGCTGTCCGAGCTCATCAGGGTGTTGAGGCCGACCGGGATGGTCTGCTTGCCCTGGTCGGACAGGAACATCAGGGCGAACAGGAAGTGGTTCCAGGCGTGCACGAAGGCGAAGGAGCCGACGGCGATCAGTCCGGGCCGCAGCAGCGGCAGGACGACGATGCGGAAGGCGGCGAAGCGGTTGCAGCCGTCCACCCAGGCGGCCTCCTCCAGGGAGGGGGGCACGTTCCGGATGAAGCCGCTGATCAGGATCATCGACAGCGGCAGCTGGAAGACGGTCTCGGCGAGGATCACGCTGCCGAGCGAGTTGATCATCTGGAGCTTGGCGAAGATCTGGAACAGCGGCACCAGCAGCAGCGCGCCCGGCACGAACTGGGAGCACAGCAGGGCCAGCATGAAGGCACGCTTGATCTTGAAGTCGAAGCGGGCGAGGGCGTAGCCGCCGGCCAGCGCGACCACGGTCGTCAGGATCAGGGTGGCGACACCGACGTACACGCTGTTGGTGAAGTAGGTGCCGAAGCTCCGCTCGCTCCACACCTTCTGGAAGTGGTCGAAGGTGACCGGCCAGGGCACCAGCGAGGTCGAGCCGGCCGGGCGCAGGGCGAAGAGGAGGATCCAGTAGAAGGGGATCAGGGTGAAGAGCAGGTAGACCGACAGGGGCAGGTAGATCTGCCGGCGTGGGACCTGGTCCCAGGCGCGGCGCCTTCCCCGGCGTGCCCGGGCGGGTTCGGGAGTCACGCGCTTGTCCTCCGCGGGAGCGATCTCGGTGATCACTTCTCGCCACCTCCGAACTTGCTCAGTCGCAGGTAGACGATCGAGCAGAAGAGCAGGATCACGAACGCCACCGTGGTGAGGGCGGAGGCGTAGCCGAAGTTGTGGGCGTCGACGCTGGTGTTGGCGATGTACAGCGGGAGGGTCGTGGTCTCCCCCGCCGGACCGCCGCCGGTCAGGGTGTAGAGCAGGTCGACGTTGTTGAACTCCCACACCGCCCGCAGCAGCGTGGACAGGACGATGGCGTCCTTCAGGTGCGGCAGCGTGATGTGCCAGAACTGCTTGAGCCGGCTCGCGCCGTCCACCTCGGCGGCCTCGTACAGGTCTCCGGAGATGGACTGGAGGTCGGCGAGGATGAGGATCGCGAAGAACGGCACCCCGCGCCACAGGTCGGCGACCACGGCCGCCGGGAACACGGTCGAGGTGTCCGACAGCCAGCTGGTCCCGTACGAGCCGATGCCCACGTCGGCGAGGTAACGGGTGATGCCGGTCTGGGAGTTGTAGAGCAGCACCCAGATCGCGGAGGTCAGCACTCCGGAGACCGCCCACGGCGAGAAGACCAGCGCCCGGCCCAGCCCCCGGCCGACGAAGGTCTGGTTGACGATCAGGGCGAGGGCGAGGCCGAAGAGCAGCTGGAGTCCGACCTCGACGACCACCCACTTCGCGCTGAAGGTGAGCGTGTCCCAGAACTGGGGGTCGTGCGCGAAGGCCTGGGTGAAGTTGTCGAAGCCCGCGAATCCGTTCCGCCACGGCTTGGTGGGGTTGTAGTTCTGCAGGCTGTAGTAGAAGACGCTGAGGACCGGGTAGGCGATGAAGCCCAGCATGAGCAGGGCCGCCGGGGCGATCAGCAGGTAGGGGAGCCTGCGCGGCGTCGCGGAGGCACGGCGCCGCCGGGGTGGCGCGGGCGGTTTCGCCACGGCTGCGGCTTGGGCCATGACTGTTCTCCGTTCTGGTGCGTCGTGCGGTCGCGTGCGGGTGAAGCGCTTTCTTCGTGTGCAGGGGCCGGCGCGTCGGCCGGCCCCGGCGGGGTCAGCCCGCGTAGGGGTCCGCGACCTTGCCGGGGCGGGCGAGGAACTCGAAGTCGCAGCCGGTGTCGGCCTGGGTGATCTGGTCGTTGTAGAGCGCGCCGTAACCGCGCTCGTAGCGCGTGGGCGGCGGCGTCCAGGTGGCCCGGCGCCGCTCGAGTTCCTCGTCGTCGACGTTGAGCCGGAGGGTGCGCGCCTCGACGTCGAGGGTGATCGAGTCCCCGGTGCGGACCAGCGCGAGCGGGCCGCCGACGTACGACTCCGGTGCCACGTGCAGCACGCAGGCGCCGTAACTCGTCCCGCTCATGCGGGCGTCGGAGATCCGCACCATGTCGCGCACGCCCTGCTTGAGCAGGTGGTCAGGGATCGGGAGCATGCCGTACTCGGGCATGCCCGGCCCGCCCTTGGGGCCGGCGCCCCGCAGCACGAGCACGCTGTCGGCGGTGATGCCGAGACCGGGGTCGTTGATGGTCCGCTGCATCGTCCGGTAGTCGTCGAAGACGACCGCGGGCCCGGTGTGCTTGAGCAGGTGCGGTTCGGCGGCGATGTGCTTGATGACCGCGCCGTCCGGGCAGAGGTTGCCGCGCAGCACCGCGACCCCGCCCTCGGCGGCGACCGGGTTGTCGCGGGGCCGGATGACGTCGTCCTGGTACACCCGGGCGCCGGCGATCTGCTCGCGCAGGGAGTCGTGGGAGACGGTCGGCCGGTCGAGGTGGAGCAGGTCGGGGATCCGGGAGAGGAACCCGGGCAGGCCGCCGGCGAAGTGGAAGTCCTCCATGAGGTACGTCTGTCCGCCGGGGCGGACGTTCGCGAGGACCGGGACCGTGCGGGCGATGCGGTCGAAGTCGTCGAGGGTGAGGCGGATCCCGGCGCGTCCGGCCATGGCGATCAGGTGGATGACGGCGTTGGTCGAACCGCCGAGGCCGAGGACGGTGGTCACCGCGTCCTCGAAGGCCTCGCGGGTGAGGATGTCGGACAGCTTGCGGTCCCGGTGGACCAGTTCGACGACGCGCAGACCGGAGGCGGCGGCCATCCGGTCGTGCCCGGAGTCCACCGCGGGGATGCTGGACGCGCCCGGCACGGTCACGCCGAGCGCCTCGGCGGCGGCGGTCAGGGTGGAGGCCGTGCCCATGGTCATGCAGTGGCCGGGCGAGCGGGCGAGGCCGCTCTCCAGCTCGGTCATCTCGCAGTCGCCGATGAGGCCGGCCCGCTTGTCGTCCCAGTACTTCCACATGTCGGTGCCGGAACCGAGCACCTCGTTGCGCCAGTGCCCCGGCAGCATGGGCCCGGCGGGCACGAAGACGGTGGGCAGGTCGACGCTGGCGGCGCCCATGAGCAGGGCGGGGGTGGACTTGTCGCAGCCGCCCATGAGGACGGCGCCGTCGACCGGGTAGGACCGCAGCAGTTCCTCGGTCTCCATCGAGAGCATGTTGCGGTAGAGCATCGGGGTCGGCTTCTGGAAGGTCTCGCTGAGGGTGGAGACCGGGAACTCGAGGGGGAAACCGCCCGCCTGCCAGACCCCCCGCTTCACCGCCTGGGCCCGGTCTCTTAGATGTACATGACAAGGATTGATGTCGGACCAGGTGTTGAGGATCGCGATGACGGGCTTGCCCAGGTGTTCCTCGGGCAGGTAGCCGAGCTGGCGGGTGCGGGCCCGGTGGCTGAAGGAGCGCAGTCCGTCGGTGCCGTACCACTGGTGGCTTCTGAGCTCTTCCGGCTTCTTCATATGGCCCACCCGGCGACGATGGCGGCGACCTCCGCACGTTCGTCCTCGGGCAGCGGCCTGCTCGGCGGGCGGACGTCGCGGTGGCACAGTCCGAGGGAGGCGAGTGCCTCCTTGACGACGGTGACGTTGTTGGCGGAGCCGTTCGCGGCACGCAGTTCCTCGAAGCGGCGGATCTGCTCCCAGACCTTCATGGCGGCCGGGTAGTCACCGGACCGGAGCGCTTCGATCATGTTCAGCGAGACGGCCGGGGCGACGTTCACCAGCCCCGAGGTGAAGCCGGTGGCGCCCGCGGAGAAGTACGAGGGGGCGTACGGCTCGGCCAGGCCCGCCACCCACACGAAGCGGTCCAGGCCCGCGTCCCGGGCGAAGGCGGCGAACCGGGCCGCGTCCGGGACCGCGTACTTGACGCCGATCACGTTCGGGCAGGCGTCGGCGAGTTCGGCGAGGCGGGCCCCGGTGAGCTGGGCGTTGCGGATGTAGGGGACCACGCCCAGTTCGGGGACGGCCTCGGCGATGGCGCGGTGGTAGTCGACCCAGCCGGACTGGGAGACGTACGGGTGGACGGGCTGGTGCACCATCACCATCTGCGCGCCGTGCTCACGGGCGTGCCGGGCGGAGGCGACCGCGGTCGGCACGTCGTGCCCGACGCCGACCAGGACGACGGTGTCCTCCCGGGCCTCCTCGAGGGTCAGCTCCGTGACCAGGCGGCGCTCTTCGGGGGTGAGGGCGTAGAACTCGCCGGTGTTGCCGTTGGGGGTGAGCGTGGTGATGCCGCCGTCGAGCAGTCGACGCAGCAGGGCCCGGTGGGTGTCCCGGTCGACGCCGCCGTCCGCGGCGAACGGGGTCACCGGGATCGCCACCACGTCGGCCAGGGCGGCCCGTTGGGTCTCGAACGTCGCGCTCATTCCTGACCTTCCTCTTGCAGGGCGTGGGGGAACGCGCGCCGGACGAACGACGCGATGTGTGCGTGCAGGGCGGCCGCGGCGCCGTCCGCGTCGCCTTCCAGGGCGAGCCGCAGGATCTCCCGGTGCTCGTCGGCCTCCCGCTCCCACGAGGGGTCGGCGGCCCAGGCGACGGCCGAGACCAGGGCGGCCTGATCGCGGACCTCGTCGAGCATCCGGCCGAGCAGCGGGTTGCCGCACGGCAGGTACAGCGCGCGGTGGAACTCCCGGTTGGCCAGGGAGCGTTCGGCGGTGTCGCCGGCCGCGTCGGCCCGTCGCAGCGCGTCCCGGGCGGCGTCGAGGGAGGCACCCCGGCGCACGGCGCGCCGCAGGGCCTCCGGCTCGAGCAGCAGCCGTACGTCGTAGACCTCGCTGGCCATGTCCGCGTCCACCATGCGCACCGTGACGCCCTTGTACTGGCTCATCACCACCAGCCCGGTCCCGGCCAGCGTCTTGAGCGCCTCGCGCACCGGAGTCTTGGACACCCCGAACTGCGCGGCGAGCTCCGTCTCGACCAGGGCCTGGCCGGGCGTCAGCTGCCCGGTGAGGATGCGGTGTTTGATCCCCTCCAGCACGTACTGCGTGCGGGAGGGGATCGGCGTGGGCACAGAGGTCATGCGCGCCTCTCGGTGTCGCGTATCTGATCTCGCGTATCGCGTCTCATATATGACGTACGAAGTACGACGCGACGAAACTAGGAGGCGGCTTGTGTTTCGTCAATGCTTCCGACGGGAGAAGTTGAGGTTGCCGGGGCGGGGGCGTCAGACGGTTCTGGTCTCACCCTAACGAGCGGAGTCGGTGGGCCGTCCGGCCACCACGGCGGCGCGCGCGGTCGCCGTCTCACGGCTGAGCGTCGGTCCGACATGGGTGACCAGCAGCTCCCGCACACCCGCCTCCCGGGCGACGCGCCCCGCGTCCTCCGGCGTCAGATGGACCTGTTCGCCGTCGCGATGCTCGTCGATGTCCGCCTCGCACAGGAACAGGTCCGCGTGGACGGCGAGTTCACCCAGGGCGGCGCAGGGGCCGCTGTCCCCGGAGTAGGCCAGGACGCTTCCCTGGCACTCGGCGCGCAGCCCGTACGCCTCGGTGTCGTGGACGACGGCGCGGGCGGTGAGGCGGAGGTTCCAGTGCTGGACGACGTGCTCGTCGTACAGGGGGCGGAAGTGCAGGACGTGGTTCAGCCAGGACACGTCCGGCCGGCCGAAGAAGCCCGCCAGACGGCGGGCGCAGTCCTGTGGCGCGTACACCGGGATCGGCGCGGGCGGGGCGAGTCCGCCGAAGGCGAAGGCGTAGGCGGCGGCCAGCAGGTCGGCACTGTGATCGGCGTGCAGGTGGGAGATCCAGATCGCCGTCAGCCGCGTCGGGTCCGTGTGCCGCTGCAACTCCGCGAAGGTTCCGGTCCCGGCGTCCACCCACACCTCGGCGCCCCCGCCACGCAGCAGGTACCCGGAGCAGGGGCGGCCGGGGCCGGGGTGCGGGGAGGCGGTGCCGAGGACCGTGAGGCTGAGGGGCATGGTGGGGAGCGTACGGTCGCCCGGCCCCGGCCCGCCTGCCGTGTGCACCGATCTACGGCCTCCTCGTCCTGTTTGCGCCGGGTGCCGGGTGTGCCGTTCGAACAGGCGGCCTCACCCTGCTGCCGGCAGCGGCCCGCCCGGCGTGCGGCGGTGGTGTGACCGACCCGGAAGCGTTCCGCGGCCCGGCGCGGCGGCCGGCCGTCGTCCAGTGGGGCACGAGGGCCTTTCTGTTGGTGGAGACGTCGCAATCCACACCGAACCGGAAGGCCCTCACCCATTTCAAGATCCCTCAGCCGAGACCTGTCTCACCCGTCCACACCTCCCGGGACAGAACATCTAGGGAACCTGCCCGATGCTCACCCGCCCGCCTCAGCCCCACGATGACCGGCATGACCACCTCCTGGACCGTGGCCCGCCTGCTCCGCGACCGCAACGCGGCCCTCTACCTCACCGGCATCGTCGTGTCCGGCTTCGGCAGTTCCGCGCTCTGGCTCGTGTCGGGCGTCTGGGTCAAGGACCTCACCGGATCCAACGGCCTCGCCGCCCTGTGCACCGCCGCGCTCTGGGCCCCCACTCTGGCCGGCCCCGCCCTCGGCACCCTCGCCGACCGGGTCCGCCGCAAACCCCTGCTGATCGGCGTCAACCTCGGCCTCGCCGGGCTCCTGCTGCCCCTGTGGACCGTCGACTCCCCCGCCTCCGTCCGGCTGCTCCTGGCCGTCCTCGTCTGCTACGGCGCGGCGGGCGTCGTCGAGGACGCGGCCGGCTCCGCCCTCGTCGTCGCCGCCGTCGACCCCGCCCTGCTCGGCGACTTCAACGGACTGCGGACGACCGCCCGCGAGGGCATGAAGCTGGTCGCCCCGCTCGCCGGCGCGGCGCTGTACACGGCGTACGGCGGGCCGGGCGTCGCGCTGCTGGACGCCGCCACCTTCGTACTGGCGGCGGGAGTGTGCGCGCTGCTCAGGGTCCGCGAGGAACGCCCCGAACCGGCCGGCGGCGACTGGTGGCGGCAGACCGCCGACGGCACCCGCCGGCTGTGGGCGCACACCACGCTCCGTCCGCTGGTCCTGGCCGGCGGGACGACCATGTGCCTCACCTCGCTCGGCAGCAGCCTGAACTACGCCGTCGTCGACGCCCTCGGCCACTCCCCCGCCTACACGGGCGTGATGTACGCCGTCCAGGGCGTCGGGTCGGTCGCGGTCGGGCTGGTTTGCGGGCCCGCGCTGCGGCGGCTCGGCGAGCGCCGGTTCGCGGCGTACGGCATCGCGCTGACGGCGGTCGCGGTGGCCGCGCGGGCGGTGCCGTACGACGCGGTGGTGCTGGCGGGCGGCGCGGCGGCCGGGCTCGGGCTGCCCTGTGTGCTGATCGCCGCCCACACCGCCGTACAGCGGGAGATCCCGGCCGACGTGCTGGGGCGGGCGACCGCGACCGCCGACACGCTGATGTTCACGCCCACTGTGCTCGGCCTGACCGCCGGGGCCGCCCTCGTCGAACTCGTCGACCACCGGCCGCTGCTGGTGCTCGTCGGTGCCGGGCTGCTCGCCACCGCCGGCTCACTGGCTCACCGCAGCGCCTCCCGCACCGACGCCAAATCCCCGTCCGACGCCAGCCCGGCGTGATACAGCCGCAGCTGAGTCGCCCCCAGCTCCCGGGCCCGGGCCGCGTCCGCCGCGAGGGTGCCCGGGCTGCCGCCCATGCCGGACACCACGGTGAAGTTGGCGGCGATCACCGCGTCCGGGCGGCCCTGTCCGGCGAAGGGCGTCAGCGGTCCCGTGCCGCCGGCGCAGGGCACGACCACGCCGTCCGCGACGGACAGGATGTGCGCGGGGTCCACGCCCGCGTTGGCGCCGCAGTGGTAGGACACGGGGTCCGCGTGCAGCAGCACCTGGAAGCCCTCGGGCGCGGCGGCGCGGACGGCGGCGACCGCGTCCTCCTGGAGCGTGCGGGCGGTCCGGTCGCGCCACGCGCGCGTGGCGGCCGCCGTCTCCTCGCCGAGGAGCTTCTCCACGCCCGCCCAGCCCCCGTCGTCGGTGGCCGCGCCCTGCCACAGGGGCTCCAGCGCGGCCCGTACGGAGGCCGCCAGACCGTCGGCGTCCAGGCCCTGCGCCGCGTATCCCGCGCGGCAGGCCGGGCAGAAGCACAGCGCCATCAGGTACTGTCCGGCCTCCCCGAGGCCGACGCCGGCGGTCTTGTCGTGGGCGTGCAGGTGCTGGAGGCCGTACCAGCCGAGGGACTCCAGCTCCGTGCCGCGCGCCCCGGGCCGTACGGCTGCCTCGGCGGCCAGGTCGACTAGGTACGCGCGCGTGGCGGGCTGGGCGATGCAGGGCGCCCAGGGGTAGCGGTCGCCGTAGGCGTTGACGACGGAGGTGGCGGGGTGCTCGGCGCCGAGGCGGGAGTTGTGCGCGAGGACCACCCAGGTGTGCACCTCCAGGCCGGCCGCCGCGAGGGCGTCGGCGGCCTCGCCGAAGGCGTCGCCGGGGGCCCAGTCGCCGGCCGGGTACGGGCGCGGGGTGCGGCCCTCCCAGCGCCGTGGGTCGACCGGGTAGAGCACCGCCGCGTGCTCGGCGGTGACGATGCGGTGGCGGGGGTGGCGGGGGGTCAGCGCGCGCGTGGAGTGGTAGGCGGCGGCGAGGGTCACCTGCTCCACGCCGAGTCCCGCGAGCCGCGCGGGGGCCTCGGGGTCCCCGTTGACGTCCCAGGGGTAGACGAACGCCGACGCCTTCACGCGTCCTCCTCGAGCAGTGCGTATCCGCGCTCGATCAGCTGAGCGAGCTGCTTGACATGATCCTCGGCCGGCTCGTGCAGCGGGGAGCGCACCTCCCCCACGTCCAGGCCGCGCAGCCGTACGCCCGCCTTGACGAGGGCGACGGCGTAGCCGCGGCCCTGGGCGCGCAGTTCGACGAACGGGCGGTAGAAGCCGTCCAGCAGGCGGCGGGCGGTGGCCCGGTCCTCCGTCTCCAGCGCCCGGTGGAAGGCGAGGGCGATCTCGGGCGCGAAGCAGAACACGGCGGAGGAGTACAGGCCGATGCCGATGGCGCGGTAGGCGAGCTGGGTCTGCTCGGCGGTGGGCAGGCCGTTGAAGTACAGGAAGTCGCCGGGGGCGTCGGTGCGGACGGCGCTGACGATCCGCTGCATCAGGTCGAGGTCGCCCAGGCCGTCCTTGAAGCCGATGATCCCCTCGGTGCGGGCCAGTTCGACGACGGTCTCGGGGGTGAACACCGCGTTGTCGCGCTGGTAGACGATCACGGGCAGCCCGCCGGCCGCGGCGATCTCCCGGTAGTGGCGCAGCAGGCCCTCCTGGCCGGGGACGACCAGGTACGGCGGCATGGCGAGCAGGCCGTCGGCCCCGGCCGTCCGCGCCAGCGCCGCGTACCGCACGGCGAGCGCGGTGCCGTATCCGGCGCCCGCGACGACCGGTACGCGGCCCCCGGTCGCCTCGACCGCCGCCCGTACGCAGGCCTCGAACTCCTCGGGCAGCAGGGCGTGGAACTCGCCGGTGCCGCAGCAGGCGAACACGGCGGCGGCCCCCGCGTCGACGCCCCGGCGCACGTGCGTGCGGTAGACGTCGAGGTCGATCGAGCCGTCCGGGCCGTACGCGGTGACGGGGAAGAACAGCGGCCCCCGGGGGGCGCTGAGACGAGCGGCGAGCGGGGCTGGCGTCACGGGCTCTCCCTGTCGGTGCATATTTCTGATCGGTGTCTATATTTCTGAACACTGCCACGCTAAGGGGCCCCCTCAGCGCGGGTCAAGCGCACGAACGCGCGACACAGCGGCGGATTTACGCACTCCACGGCACACTTGACCCGGCGCACCGCCCCTCCCTACCGTGTCCACGCATGTGAATACCAGGCACATGGCCGGACATCCGAGCCGGACGTCCGGGCGTGGACGCGCCACCAGAGCCAAGGAGACCCGAGGATGCCCGCACCCCGCACCGTTCTGCTCACCGGCGCCGCAGGCGGGCTCGGCACCCTGATGCGCGGCCTGCTCCCGGAATACGGCTACGACCTGCGCCTGTTCGACGTGCGCCCCATCGAGGACGCGCCCGAGGCGATCACCGCCGACCTCGCCGACGAGGACGCCCTGCGCGAGGCGGTCCGGGGCGTCGACGCGATCGTGCACCTCGCGGGCATCTCCCTGGAAGCGCCCTTCGAGAAGATCCTCCGGGCGAACATCGAGGGCACCTACAACCTCTACGAGGCGGCCCGCCAGGAGGGTGTGCCGCGCATCGTCTTCGCCTCCTCCAACCACGCGGTGGGCTTCACCCCGGCCCCCCGGGGCGCCGCGCCGTTCGCCCCGGGCGAGCTGATCCCCATCGACACGCCGCACCGCCCGGACACCTTCTACGGCCTGTCCAAGTCCTTCGGCGAGGACCTCGCGCAGCTCTACTGGGACAAGCACGGCCTGGAGACCGTCTCCGTGCGCATCGGTTCCTGCTTCCCGGAGCCGACCAGCGTGCGCATGCTCTCGGTGTGGATGAGCCCGGCCGACGGCGCCCGCCTGTTCCACGCGGCCCTGACCGCCGAGGGTGTCGGCCACACCGTCGTCCACGGCTCGTCCGCCAACACGCGGCTGTGGTGGGACCTGACGAGCGCGCGTGCGCTCGGCTACGAGCCGCAGGACGACTCCGAGCCGTACGCCGGGAAGCTCATCGCGGAGCACGGCGAGCTGGACCCGGACAACCCGGCCCACGTCCACCTCGGCGGCCACTTCGTGAACGACCCGCCGATCTGGCCGTACTGACCGGCACACCGGCCGGCCCGGTGACCGGTACACCGACCGGCGGAAAAACGACCCTGCGCGGCGGCGGGCGGGCACCGAACGGGCCCGCCCGCCGCCCTGTCCGGGCACCGGTCCCGCCCGGTCCCACGCCCCCGCACACGCCCCCGCAGGTCTGCGGCGGGCACAGCCGAGGGAGAACGGGCACACCCGGGCAGTATCGGGCGGGCAACAGGCCTGTCCAGTGCCCGGAGCCCGCTGTACAACTTCCCTCACGGGCCCCACCGGGCCCGAACGGGCACACGGCGGGAGGTGCGGGGCGTGGAAGGCAGGACGGCGGAGGAACGCCGGCGCGAGATCGTGCGGGCGGCGCGCGCCACCGGCTCGGTCGACGTCAACGGGCTGGCCGCCGAGCTGCGCGTGGCCAAGGAGACCATCCGGCGCGACCTGCGGGCCCTGGAGGACCACGGCCTGGTGCGCCGCACCCACGGCGGCGCCTACCCGGTGGAGAGCGCCGGGTTCGAGACGACGCTCGCCTTCCGCGCCACCAGCCACGTCCCCGAGAAGCGCCGGATCGCGGCCGCCGCGGCCGAGCTGGCCGGGGACGCGGAGACCGTCTTCGTCGACGAGGGCTTCACCCCACAGCTCATCGCCGAGAACCTGCCCGGGGACCGGCCGCTGACCGTGGTCACCGCGTCCCTGCCGGTCGCCGGCGCGCTCGCCGAGGCCGAGAACGTCTCCGTCCTGCTGCTGGGCGGCCGGGTCCGCCCCGGCACACTGGCCACCGTCGACCACTGGACGACGAAGATGCTCGCCGGTTTCGTCGTCGACCTCGCCTACGTCGGCGCCAACGGCATCTCCCGCGAACACGGCCTGACCACTCCCGACCCGGCGGTCAGCGAGGTGAAGGCCCAGGCGATCCGCGCCGCCCGGCGCACCGTCTTCGCCGGGGTGCACACCAAGTTCGGCGCGGTCAGCTTCTGCCGGTTCGCCGAGATCGGCGCCCTGGAGACGATCGTGACGAGCACGCTCCTGCCCGCGGCCGAGGCCCACCGGTACTCCCTGCTCGGACCCCAGGTGATCCGGGTCTGACCCGGCGAACAGCCGGCCCACCCGTGGGCGGCACCCCCCGTGCACAGCGACCCCCGCCTCCAGCGCCGACCCCATCCCCCGGGGCGCATCCACGCCACGACACGTCCCGAAAATCCCTCTATGTCCAGGAGCGATCCATGCGAACCCAGAGCCGACGACGGCCGTCGCGAGCCACGCTCGCCCTGGCCGCCGCAGGGACGCTGCTCGCCCCGCTGCTCTCCGGCTGCTGGGTCGGCGCGGGCGGGTCCGGTTCCGGCGGCGACTCCATCAACGTCCTGATGGTCAACAACCCCCAGATGACCGAACTCCAGAAGCTCACCGCCGCCCACTTCACCGAAGAGACCGGCATCAAGGTCAACTTCACGGTCCTGCCCGAGAACGACGTCCGCGACAAGATCAGCCAGGACTTCGCCAACCAGGCCGGCCAGTACGACGTGGCCACCCTGTCCAACTACGAGATACCGATCTACGCCCGCAACGGCTGGCTGCACGAGATGGACGACTACGTCGCGAAGGACCCGGCGTACGACGAGCAGGACGTCCTGGGACCGATGCGCCAGTCCCTCACCGCGGACGACGGCAAGCTCTACGGCCAGCCCTTCTACGGCGAGTCGTCCTTCCTGATGTACCGCAAGGACGTCTTCGAGGCGAAGGGCCTCACCATGCCCGCGCACCCGACCTGGACCCAGGTGGCGGACCTGGCCGCCGAACTGGACGGCGCCAGACCCGGCATGAAGGGCATCTGCCTGCGCGGCCTGCCCGGCTGGGGCGAGCTGATGGCCCCCCTCACCACCGTCGTGAACACCTTCGGCGGCACCTGGTTCGACAAGGACTGGAAGGCCCGCCTCGACTCCCCCGAGTTCGCGAAGGCCACCCGGTTCTACGTCGGCCTGGTCCGCGCGCACGGCGAGTCCGGTGCCGCCCAGTCCGGGTTCGCCGAGTGCCTCAACAACATGACCCAGGGCAAGGTCGCCATGTGGTACGACGCCACCTCGGCGGCCGGTCCCCTGGAGGCGAAGGGCTCCCCGGTCAAGGGCAAGCTGGGCTACGCCCCCGCCCCGGTCGAGCGGACGAAGTCCTCCGGCTGGCTCTACACCTGGGCCTGGGGCATCCAGAAGGCGTCCCGCAACCCGGACAAGGCCTGGAAGTTCGTCTCCTGGGCGTCCGGCAAGCAGTACGAGCAGCTGGTCGGGAACGAGATCGGCTGGGCGGACGTCCCGGCGGGCAAGCGCGCGTCGACGTACGCCGACCCCGCCTACCGCGAGGAGGCCGCCGCCTTCCAGGAGATGACCAAGGACGCCATCGAGAACGCCCGGCCGGACGACCCCGGGGTCCAGCCGCGCCCCGCGCCCGGCATCCAGTTCGTCGGCATACCCGAGTTCACCGACCTCGGCACCAAGGTCTCCCAGGAGATCAGCGCGGCCATCGCCGGACGCCAGTCCACAGGCGCGGCCCTGAAGAAATCCCAGCAGCTCGCCGAGCGGATCTCCGAGGAGTACGAGGGACGATGACCGCCACCACCACGGCCCCCGTGGCCACCGCTCCCCTGCGCGCCACCCGGCAGCCCTCCGCCCGGCTGCGCGCCTGGGCCACCCGTGCCCCGCTGCTCCCCGCCCTCGTCTTCATGATCGCCGTGACCCAGCTGCCGTTCGTGGCCACGCTGGTGATCTCCTTCTTCGACTGGAACGCCCTCTACCCCCAGGCCCGCCACTTCACCGGCCTCGACAACTACCGCCAGCTGCTGACCGACGCCGGCCTGCGCCACTCGGTGTGGACGACCGTGCTGCTGACCGTGGCGGTGGTCCTGGCCTGCCTGGTCCTGGGCCTGGCCCTCGCGCTGCTGCTGGACCGCAGGTTCCGCGGCCGGGGCGTGGTCCGCACGCTGCTGATCGCTCCGTTCCTGGTGGTCCCGGTGGCCGCCGCCCTGCTCTGGAAGCACGTGCTCTACAACCCCGAGTACGGCCTGCTCAACGGCCTGTTGCACTACGTGGGCGGTCCGCAGCCCGACTGGATCTCCCGCACCCCGCTGCTCGCGGTGGAGGCCTCCCTGGTGTGGCAGTGGACGCCCTTCATGATGCTGATCCTGCTCGCCGGGCTGCAGAGCCGCGACCAGCAGCAGATCGAGGCCGCCCGGGTGGACGGCGCGAGCGACTGGCAGATCTTCCGCCACCTCACACTGCCGCTCCTGCGCCGGTACCTGGAGCTGGGCGCCCTGCTCGGCTCGATCTACATCGTCCAGAACTTCGACGCGGTCTTCACCATCACGTCCGGCGGCCTGGGCACCGCCAACCTGCCCTACACCGTCTACCAGAGCTTCTACCAGGCCCACGAGAACGGCCTCGCCTCGGCCGCCGGCGTCCTGGTGGTCATCGGCTCGATCGTCATCGCCACCTTCGCCCTGCGCGTGGTGTCGTCCCTGTTCCGCGAGGAGGTGTCCCGCGCATGAGCACCGTCGCCGTACGCGCCCGCCGCAAGGGCAGGGGCCTCGGCCTGGTGGCCTGGCTGGCCGGCATCGTCTTCTTCCTGCCCCTCGCCTGGATGGTCCTGACGTCCTTGCACTCGGAAGCCGACGCCGCCACCAACCCGCCCTCCTTCGCGGCGTCGCCGACCCTCGACGGCTACCGCGAGTTCTTCGGCACGGGCGGCGGGGCCAGCCCCTGGCCCGCCCTGGCCAACTCCGCCGTGGCCTCGGTCGCATCCACGCTCCTGGTCCTGCTGCTGGCCCTGCCGGCGGCGTACGCGCTGTCGATCCGGCCGGTGCGGAAGTGGACGGACGTGCTGTTCTTCTTCCTGTCCACGAAGATGCTGCCGGCCGTGGCGGGCCTGCTGCCGGTCTACCTCTTCGCCAAGAACACCGGGATGCTGGACGACATCTGGCTGCTGGTCGTCCTCTACACCTCCATGAACCTGCCGATCGCGGTCTGGATGATGCAGTCCTTCCTGGCCGAGGTCCCCGTGGCGGTCATCGAGGCCGCCCGGGTGGACGGCGCGCGGCTGCCGACGGTCCTCGCGCGCGTCGTGGCGCCGATCGCCCTGCCGGGGATCGCGGCCACCGCCCTGATCTGCTTCATCTTCAGCTGGAACGAGCTGCTGTTCGCCCGGGTTCTCACGGGCGTGGTGGCGCAGACCGCCCCGGTCTTCCTGACCGGCTTCATCACCAGCCAGGGCCTGTTCCTGGCCAAGGTGTGCGCCGCGTCGCTCGTCATCTCCCTGCCGGTGCTCGCCGCGGGGTTCGCCGCCCAGGACAAGCTGGTCCAGGGCCTGTCGCTGGGAGCCGTGAAATGAAGGCCGCCGTCATCGAGTCCGTGGGCCGTGCCGTCGTCACCGAGGTCCCCGACCCCACGCCCGGCCCCCGCGAGGTCGTCGTGGAGGTCGCGGCCTGCGGACTGTGCGGCACCGACCTGCACATCCTCCAGGGCGAGTTCGCGCCGAAGCTGCCCATCGTGCCCGGGCACGAGTTCGCCGGCGAGGTGGTCGGGGTCGGCACCCAGGTCACCGAGGTCTCGGCCGGTGACCGCGTGGCCGTCGACCCCTCCCTCTACTGCCACGAATGCCGCTACTGCCGCACCGGCCACAACAACCTCTGCGAGCGGTGGGCCGCGATCGGCGTGACCACGGCGGGCGGTGCGGCACGGTACGCGGTGGCACCGGTGGCCAACTGCGTCAAGCTCCCCGAGCACGTCCGCACCCAGGACGCGGCCCTGGTGGAACCCCTGTCCTGCGCGGTACGGGGCTACGACGTCCTGCGCTCCCGCCTCGGCGCCCACGTGCTCGTGTACGGCTCCGGAACCATGGGCCTGATGATGCTGGAACTCGCCAAGCGCACCGGCGCGGCGAGCGTGGACGTGGTGGACGTGAACCCCGCCCGGCTTCAGACGGCGCGACGGCTGGGCGTCTCGGCGGCCGCGGGCGACGCCGACGAACTGGACCGCCCTCAGGGCTGGGACCTGGTCGTCGACGCGACCGGCAACGCGGCGGCGATCCAGGACGGGCTGGGACGGGTGGCGAAGGCGGGCACGTTCCTGCAGTTCGGGGTGGCCGACTACGCGACGCGGGTGACGATCGACCCGTACCGCGTCTACAACCAGGAGATCACCATCACCGGTTCGATGGCGGTGCTGCACAGCTTCGAACGCGCGGCCGAGCTGTTCGCGAACGGGGTGCTGGACCCGGAGGTCTTCATCAGCGACCGGATCCCACTGGAGCGCTACCCGCAGGCGCTGGAGCAGTTCGCGGCGGGGGTGGGACGCAAGATCGTGGTGGTGCCGTAGCGGAGTCGGACGCCGGACGGACCGCGAACAGCCCCTCCGGCGTCCGCCTGGGTAAGGGAACGGTAAAGCGGCCTCGCTCGTTCACCCGGCATGACAGCTATGACCCCTGGCTCGAACATCCCCCTGTCCGCCTCCCGCGTGGCGGTGGACGTCGCCGCCCCGGTGCGGCTCGACGTGTCGGGCCTGCTGCTGACCGCCGACGGCAAGGTGCGCTCCGACGACGACTTCATCTTCTACAACCAGCCCGCCGGCCCGGGCGTGACGTACCGCTCGGGCGGCGGCACGGCACCGGACGCGATCACCGTCGACACCACCGCCGTACCGCCCGGCATCGAGAAGATCGTCGTCACGGCGAGCCCGGACGCGGCGGGACAGACCTTCCAGGGCATCGAGCCCACGGCGACCATCCGCAACGCCGAGGACGGCTCCGTACTGGCCACGTTCACGCCGCCGCAGCTCGGCACCGAGACGGCACTGGTGGTGGTGGAGATCTATCTGCGGGGCGGGCAGTGGAAGGCCCGCGCCGTGGGCCAGGGGTACGCCAACGGGCTGGCGGGCATCGCGACCGACTTCGGTGTGACGGTCGAGGAACCGGCCCCGGCCGCGGCGCCCGCCCCGCAGCCGGTCCCCGCTCCGGTGGCGCCGGTCGCCGCACCCCCGGTCCCCGCCGCCCCGCCGGCCCCGCCCGCGGCACCCGCCCCCGGTGCCGGGAAGGTCAACCTCGACAAGGGCCGGGTCAGTCTCCAGAAGAACCAGACCGTCTCCCTCGTCAAGGGCGGCCGCCCGCTGCTGTCACAGGTCCGGATGGGCCTCGGCTGGGAACCGGCGTTCCGCGGCAAGGACATCGACCTGGACGCGTCGGTCATCGCCTACGGCCCGCAGCGCAACCACCTCGACAGCTGCTACTTCGGCAAGCTCACGATCCTCGGCGGCGCCGTGAAGCACTCCGGTGACAACCTCACCGGTGAGGGCGGCGGGGACGACGAGGTGATCACGGTCGACCTCGGCCGCCTGCCGCAGGAGGTCACCGGCCTGGTCTTCACCGTGAACTCCTTCTCCGGACAGAAGTTCACCGAGGTCGCCAAGGCCTACTGCCGCCTCCTGGACGCCGCGACCGGCGAGGAACTGGTCCGCTTCGACCTCACCAACGCCGAACCGCAGACGGGCGTGATGATGGCCAAGCTCATCCGGCAGTTCTCCGGCGAGTGGGACATGACCGCGATGGGCGACTTCGTCAAGGCCCGTACGGTACGGAACATGGTGAAGCCCGCCGCCCAGGCCCTCTAGCGGCAGGGAGGGAGAGCAGTCGTACGACACCGGTGGGCGCCCTCGGCCGGGGACGCCCGCCGTCGGTCTACGGCCGCAGCCCCTCCGTCAGCAGCGACAGATACCGGCGGATGTGCCTGCCCTCGCCGTCCGCCAGCTCGGACGCCGTGGCGACCCCGTGCGCCAGCCGCAGGATGTCGATCGCCTCGACGTCCGCGCGCAGCGTTCCCTCCTGCTGCGCCGCCTCCACCAGCCGCCGAGCCGCCGTCTTCACCGAGTTGCCGCAGGCCGTGACCACGGCGGAGCTGCCGTCCGTGACGGCGGAACCCAGCAGGGCCTTCAGGCCGCGCACCTGGATCATCCCCACGCCGAGCTCGTTCAGCCACTCGGCCAGCGCCTCGCCCGGCGGCAGCTCCCGCGCGATCTCGCCGGCCCGCGCCGCCAGCGCCTCGATGGCGTCGACGTACACCGCCTCCAGCAGCGCCTGCCGGGTCGGGAAGTGCCGGTAGAGCGTCCCCGAACCGACCCCCGCCCGCTTGGCGATGTCGTCGAGCGACGCCTTCTCCCCATGCTCGGCGAAGGCCTCCGCCGCCACCTTCAGCAACCGCTCGTAGTTGCGCCGAGCGTCCGCGCGCATGGGCCTGACCTGCGTCATTCACCTACTCCTTGCAAACCGGGGACTCTCTCCGTATCTTGTCGGGCACTAAACGGAGGCAGTCCCCGATTACCGTCGTGTGCTCCGCGGGCAGTCCGGCCTGCCCCTGCACGCCGCACGGGGACGCCAGACCGGGAGAACCCATGTCCACCCCGACCGCACCGTCCACGACCGCCGACGCGCTCTCCGTACCACCCCGTCCCGCCAGACTCGGCACCCTCCTCCTCGTGATCGTGACCGCATACCTGATGGTCGGCGTCGACTCGACCGTCGTCAATGTGGCGCTCCCCGACATCCAGCGGGGCCTGCACTTCAGCCGCACCGGCCTGTCCTGGGTCCTCAACGCCTACACGCTCGCCTTCGGCGGCCTGCTGCTGCTCGGCGGGCGCGTCGGCGACATCCTCGGGCGCCGGCGCACGCTCACCGCCGGCGTCCTGCTCTTCGCCGCCTCCTCGCTGCTCGGCGGTCTCGCCACCGACGGCGGCTGGCTGCTCGCGGCCCGCGCCCTGCAAGGCGTCGGCGGCGCCCTCATCGCCCCCAGCACCCTCGCCCTGATCACCACCGGCTTCCCGGACGGGCCGCGGCGCCACCACGCCCTGAGCGTCTACGCCTCCATGGCCGGCATCGGCGGCTCCGTCGGCCTGGTCCTCGGCGGCATGCTGACCTCCTGGGCCTCCTGGCGCTGGGCCCTGCTCGTCAACGTGCCCATCGGCCTGGCCCTCACCCTCGCCCTGCCCCGCTTCGTCACCGAGACCCCGCGCCACACGGGCCGGTTCGACGCGGCGGGCGCGCTGACCGGAACCGCCGGCATCACCTCGCTGGTGTACGCCTTCATCCGGGTCTCGGAGCAGGGCTGGAGCGACGGCCAGGCCCTGCTCGGCTTCGCCGCGGCGGCCGCGCTGCTCGCCGCTTTCGTCCTGATCGAGGCCCGCGCCGGACAGCCGATCATGCCGCTGCGCCTGTTCGCGGACCGGGACCGGGCCGGCGGCTACGCGAGCATCATGCTGCTGCCCGCGGGGCTGTTCGGCGCGTTCTACTTCCTCACCCTGATCGGCCAGCAGGTCCTGGGGTTCAGCCCGCTGCGCGCGGGGTTCGCCTTCCTGCCGCTGACGCTGGTGATGTTCACGACCGTGCGGCTGGTGCCGCGGCTGCTGGCCCGGTTCGGCGTCAGGCCGGTACTGCTCACCGGCATGACACTGATCACCGCGGCGAGCGCGTGGCTGTGGCGGCTTCGACCCGGCGACGGCTACCTGACCGGTCTGCTCGGCCCGCTGCTGCTGATGGGCCTGGGCGTCGGCCTCAGCTTCATGCCGCTGAACGCGACGATCCTGGCCCGGATCGAACCCCGGGAAGCGGGCGCCGCCTCCGGCCTGCTCCAGACCCTCCAGTGGCTCGGCGGCACCCTCGGACTCTCCGTCCTGGTCACGGTCTTCGGCACGGCGACCCGGCACGCCACCGGTTCCCCGGCCGTCCTGCTCACCCACGGGGCGTCCCGCGCCTTCGGCACCGGAGCCCTGATCGCGCTGGCCGCGCTGCTGGTGGCGGGGTTCGTGATCAGGGGGCGGCGCGCGGACGCCTAGCGTCTGCCGCGGGGGTCACCGGAACAGCGCCGTGTGCATACCGGGGCGACGTCAACGGCTCCGCGGCCCTTCCCGGACACGGGGCCGTGCCGGGGCGTCAAGAACCCTGCTGGGACCTCGCCTTGAACGCCGCTTTCCTCGCTTCCTTCGCTATCCGCTTGTCGGGGTGCAGGCGGCCCATCGCCTCCAGTACGTCCGGCGTGGCCGGGTGGTCCACCCGCCAGGCCGCCGCGAAGAAACCGCTGTGCTGTCGGGCGAGGCCCTCGACGAGAGCGTGCAGTTCCTCGGAGTCGCCCTCGGCCTGGAGCTGGGCGGCGACCGTGTCGATGGTCAGCCAGAAGACCATCCGCTCGGTCGGCGGCGGCACGTCGGCCGCGCCGCGCTCGCTCAGCCACACCCGGGCCAGCCCGCCGAGTTCCGCGTCGTCGAGCACCTCGCGCAGCGCGGGTTCGGCCTCCGGGCCGACCAGGGACAGCGCCTGCTGGCAGCGCAGCCGGCGCAGCGGTGCGCCGGGGTCCGCACCGCGCGCGGCGGCCAGCAGTTCGGTGGCGGCGACGAGCGGGTCACGGCGGGTGAGCCACTGTTCGGTCTCGGCCTGGGCGGCGGCCGGCGGGTAGGCGGACGTCCCGTCGAGCAGTACGTCCGCGCCCTTGTCGGCGAGGTCCCCCACGGCGGGCACCTCGAAGCCGTCCTCCAGGAGCCGAGCCCGCAGCCCGTAGGCGCCGAGCGGTGTCAGCCGGACCATGCCGTAGCGGGTGACGTCGGTGTCGTCGACCGCTGCGGAGGCCTCCCCGGCCGCGGCGCCGTCGGTGCCGCCGCTGCCGTCGGGGTCCGCCATCAGCGCCTCGTCGACCGGCTGGTACACCACGAGCCCGACCGGCTCCAGCACCCGGAACCGATCGTCCAGCCGCATCATCGCGGCGGAGACCTGCTCGAGCATGTCGTCGGTGGGCTCCCCCGTGCCGCTGGGCACGATCACCGAGGCGGCCAGCGCGGGCAGCGGGACGGCCGCGTCACCGGGACCGTTCTCGCTGACGGCGAGCAGGTACAGGTTCCGCAGGACCCCGTCGAGGAAGGCGGCCTCCGCCTGCGGGTCCCAGTCGAGTGACGCGAAATCGACCTCGCCGCCGGCGTCCATCGCGTCGACCAGGCCGTCGAGATCGGGCACGCTCGCGTCGGCGACCACGGTCTCCAGCGCGGTCAGCCACACCGCGAGCACGTCGTGCGGTGAGCCACCGGTCAGCCGCGCCAGCTCCTGCCCCGCGGTGACGGTCCCGGTCTCCTCGTCGGTGATCTCCACCAGACCGGTGTCCACGGCGACCCGCCAGGCCTCGCTCGCGAGGGCGGCCGCGTCGTCCCCGCTCAGCGCGAGCGCTTCCGCGGCGGCCGGGAGTAGCTCGTCGACCAGCCCGCCGCCGGCGTCCACGCGGGTGCCGGATCCGGCCCAGCGGGCGAGCCGGGCGGCCCGGGACAGCAACGGCGTGGACAGCGCGTCACGCGCCAGCTCCGCTTCGGGACGCAGCCGGACCGGCGGCAGGGGGGAGCTGTCTGACATCGGACTCCTCGCGGTGGTCAGGGGTTCAACCGCTCAGCCTAGACGGATTTGGACCCATGCCACCCGGTTCATCTCCCCGCCGCCGGCCGTACATGGCCGAAACCTTGACAACTGATGTGGCCAGGCAGGAGATTGACGCGCGTAGAAACGGGGGGACAACTGTTCACTCATTTGTTCACGCGGCTCTACGCGTGTCACGCACACTCCACCCGGGGCACGCTGCCCCACCCCCGTCCCGGCGCTCACGTACGTCCCCGGAGGAATCCCTTGCCGAGCAGGTCTTCCGCGCGCCTCGCCGCGCTCACCGTCGCCGCCGTCTGCAGCGCGGCGGCCACCGTCCAGATAGTCGCCCTGCCCACTCCCGCACACGCGGACTCCGTGCGCATCCACGACGTCCAGGGCACCACCCGCCTGTCGCCGTACGCCGGCCAGAAGGTGACGGACGTACCCGGCATCGTCACCGGCACCCGCACCTACGGCTCCTCCAAGGGCTTCTGGATCCAGGACCCCACGCCGGACGACAACCCTGCGACCAGCGAGGGCGTGTTCGTCTTCACCAGCTCCGCCCCGAAGGTCGCCGCCGGCGACTCGGTCACGGTCACCGGCACGGTCTCGGAGTACGTGCCCGGCGGCTCCTCGGGCGGCAACCAGTCGCTGACCGAGATCACCAAGCCGACGGTCACCACGCTCTCCGGCGGCAACACCGTCCCGGCCGCCACGGTGATCGACGCGGACTCGGTACCGGCCCGGTACACCCCGGCCGGCGACCCCGCCGCGAACGGTTCGGTCAACGGTCTGACCCTGGACCCGGCGACGTACGCCCTGGACTACTACGAGTCCCTGGAGGGCATGAACGTCCAGGTCGCCGACGCCCGCGTGGTCACCGCCACCGACCCCTACAG
The DNA here is from genome assembly GCF_040610035.1 of Streptomyces sp. NPDC004542. NCBI lineage: Bacteria > Bacillati > Actinomycetota > Actinomycetes > Kitasatosporales > Streptomycetaceae > Streptomyces > Streptomyces sp. NPDC004542. The sequence continues at coordinate 19,390 of NZ_JBEXLP010000047.1, read as the reverse complement.
CGAGCTGTGGGTCACGGTGAAGCCGCACGAGCACCGCAACCGCCGCGGCGGCACGGTCTACGGCTCCTACGACGCGCAGAACACCGGCCGGCTGCAGATCCAGTCGCTGGGCTCGACCGCCGACTTCCCCAAGGCGAACGTCGGCGACACGCTCACCGGCACCACCACCGGTCCGCTGGACTACAACCAGTACGGCGGATACACCCTCGTCGCCGGGCAGCTCGGCACCCTGAAGAGCGGCGGTCTGGAGCGGGAGACGACCCGCAAGCAGTCCCGCGGCGAGCTGGCGGTGGCCACGTACAACGTCGAGAACCTCGATCCGTCCGACGCCACCTTCGATGAGCACGCCGCCGCGATCGTGAACAACCTCCAGTCGCCGGACATCGTGTCCCTGGAGGAGATCCAGGACAACGACGGCGCCAAGGACGACGGCACGGTCGCCGCCGACGTGACGGTGAACAAGCTGATCGACGCGATCGTGGCGGCGGGCGGCCCGAAGTACGACTGGCGTTCGATCGACCCGGTCAACGACCAGGACGGCGGCGAGCCCGGCGGCAACATCCGCCAGGTCTTCCTCTTCAACCCGGAGCGGGTCTCCTTCACCGACCGCGCGGGCGGCGACTCCACCACGGCGGTGGGTGTCACCAAGGTGCACGGCAAGGCGCGGCTGACCGCCTCGCCGGGCCGGATCGCCCCGGCGGACCCGGCCTGGACCAGCAGCCGCAAGCCGCTGGCCGGCGAGTTCGCCTTCCGCGGCAAGACGGTGTTCGTGATCGCCAACCACCTCAACTCCAAGGGGGGCGACCAGGGCCTGACCGCGCAGTACCAGCCGCCGGTGCGCAGTTCGGAGACGCAGCGTCACGCGCAGGCGACGCTGGTCAACGCGTTCGTCAAGAGCGTCCTCGACGTCCAGAAGAACGCGGAGGTCATCGCGCTCGGCGACATGAACGACTTCGAGTTCTCCGACACCGCCAAGATCCTCGAGGGTGACGGCGAGCTGTGGTCGGCGATCAAGTCGCTGCCGAAGAGCGAGCGCTACACGTACGACTACCAGGGCAACGCGCAGGTCCTGGACCAGATCCTGGTGAGCCCGTCGATCCGGCGCGGCTGCGACGTCGACTACGACAGCGTGCACATCAACTCGGAGTTCAACGACCAGATCAGCGACCACGACCCGCAGGTGCTGCGGTTCCGTCCGTAGCGGCCCCGGACCGGACGGCGCGGGGGCCGCGGGATCAGCCGGTGATCCCGCGGCCCCCGCGGCCGTCGCCGCCCCTCAGCGGTGGCTGCGGCGCACGCGCCACCAGATGCCCGCCACGACGAGCGCCGCGCCCGCCGCGCCGACGACCAGCGCCGGCACCGGGTGCCGGGCGCCCGCCTGGACGAAGCCGCGCGCCGGGCGCGGCACGTGCTTCTCGACGGCGTGCCCGGCGTGCGCCGCCCTGTCGTGTGCCAGGTGTCCGGCGTGCCCCGCCCGCTCCTGCACGGTGTGACCGGCCCTGAGCGCCCGCTCCTGCGCGGTGTGACCGGCCTTGGCCGCCCGTTCCTGCACGGTGTGACCGGCCTGCGCGGCGGTGCTGCGCAGCTGTACGGTCATCGCGCCCGCCTTGTCCCTGAGGTCGGCGGCGCGGGCCCGGGCGCGGCCCTTCACGTCCGCCCTGGCGGCCAGCTCCTCCACGGTGCTGCCGAGCTGGCTCCTGGTGTGCCTGATCTGCTGCCGCAGCTCGTCGGGGCCCTTCGCGCCGCCCCCGCCGGGTCCGCTGCTGTTCGTCATCGGTGCGCCCTTTCCCTGATCTCCTCGACGTCTGCCCTGACGCTGCCGAGCGTCTCCTCGGGCGTGGGCGGGGCGGCGCGCCGCAGCTGGGCGCGGCCGGTCACGGCGAGCACCGCGGCGACGGCGAAAAGCACCGCCGTGACGATGAGCGCCGCGGCCCACACCGGCAGCACCAGCGAGAGGGCGGCGGCCGCCGCCGCGGCCAGGCCCAGCAGACCGGCGTAGGCGACGGCACCCGCCGCGCCCAGCAGCCCGCCGCCCCGTCCGGCCCGCCGCCCCTTCTCCGCCAGCTCCTCCTTGGCAAGGGCCACTTCCTGCCGCGCGAGCTGGGAGAGCTGTTCAGTGGCCCGGCTGACGAGTTCACCCACGGAAGGGTGCTCGTCGGCCGCGGGCCGTACGTTCATGGTCCCGGTCACGGTGTTCCGCCTCCTCTCGGTCCGGAGCATCCGGGTACCCAGGTCGGCGACCGTTATAGGAGCGCACCTAGCCCTTGGGCCCGCCGTCCGTCCCGCGCTCGCCGAGGTGGGCCAGCTGGGTCTGGAACCAGTCGAGGCGGGCCTGCAACAGGGCCGCCTCCGCGACGAGTTCGGGCACCCCGAGCCCCTCGGGCCGGTCCGGGGCGTGGTCCGGTGCCGGGGTGGTGCCGCCCGCCACCACCCGCAGCCCGTGCCCGGCCAGCCGGGCGAAGGAGGCGAGCGAGACGGACGTACGGCCGCGCAGGCACAGCGGGCAGCAGGCGGTCAGGGCCCGCCATCCCGGCCTGCCCCAGTCCGCGTCGGCGAGCGCCGCCGGGGGCGCTCCGCAGGCGCAGGGGCCGACGGTGGCCGTGCGCACCCGCTGCCGGGCGTAGCGGAAGCCGCGCTCGAAGCGGATGTAGACGCCGAGCACGGAGACCTCCAGCAGGACCGCCGCCCGGTGCTCGGTGGTGCACAGCAGCGCCTCGGCGGCCGCCCGGTCGTGCACGCAGTGGAAGCCGCAGTCGCACAGCCGTGCCGGTGGGCGGTGCCGGCGGCCGTAGACGCAGGACGCGTCGTCCAGGACGGCGTACGGAAGCGCACCGCCGAGCGACACACCGGTGAACCCGGCCCGGGTGCCGTCCTGGGACAGCACCGGGTGGGCGATCTTGTATCCGGTCGGCGGCTCCGTCGGGCGTTCCGTGGGGAGCCGCAGTCTCATCGTGCGGCCGGGACCTCTTCGGGGACGGAGGCCAGCGGTTCGCGGATCTCCTCGGGGACGTCGGGTTCTTCGTCGGGGACGTCGGGTTCTTCGTCGTGGACGACCGGCTGTTCCTCAGCGACTCCGGTGGCCAGTGCCTTGCCGAGCTTCATGGCGCCTCCCATGACTGCCGTCGGGGACCTCCTGGCCATAGTGACCCATGAGGGGCCGAGGTGGACACAGGACAGGGCGCGCACGAGGCCGGACCGCGCAGCAACGCTTACCGGTATCCCGTAGCGGATTTAAGTGGAGCTTCACCTTCGCCGTGCCGAGACTACTCCCATGACGACCACCGTGACGGCCACCGCGCCCGTCTCCCCCCGCCCCTTCGGCCGCACGCTCTGCCCGATGGTCACACCGTTCACCGAGGCCGGCGCGCTCGACCTGGACGGCGCCGGCCGCCTGGCCGAGCGGCTGGTGGCCGAGGGCTGCGACGGCCTGGTCCTCAACGGCACGACGGGCGAGTCGCCGACCACCAGCGACGCCGAGAAGGCGCGGCTGATCACGGCCGTCCGGGAGGCGGTCGGCGACCGGGTGCCGCTCGTGGCGGGCGTGGGCACCGCGGACACCCTGCACACCGTGGAGCTGGCCCTGGCGGCCGGGAAGGCGGGCGCGGACGGCGTGCTGGTGGTGACGCCGTACTACAGCAGGCCTCCGCAGGACGCGCTGGAGGCGCACTTCCGCCAGGTCGCCGACGCGAGCGGCCTGCCGGTGATGCTGTACGACATCCCGGGCCGCACGGGCACCCGTATCGAACCGGAGACGGTGATCCGGCTCGCGGACCATCCCCGGATCGTCGCGGTCAAGGACTGCTCGTACGACTTCCTCGGCATCCAGAAGGTGCTGGCGCGCACCGGCCTGGCCTGCTACGCGGGCTGCGACGAGCACGTCCTCGCCCTGTACGCGCTGGGCGGCGCGGGCTGCGTCAGCACGGTCGCGAACGTCGTGCCGCGCCGGATCGCGGAGATCCTGGAGGCGTTCGAGGCGGGCGACACGGCACGCGCCGCCGTTCTCCAGCGGCGGGCCGCCCCGCTCGTCGAGGCCATGACGGCCGCGGGCGAGCAGGGCGCGGTCACGGCCAAGGCGCTCCTGAACGCGCTCGGTCTGCCGGCGGGCCCGGTGCGCGCACCGCTGCGGCCCGCCGGCCGGGCGGCGGCCGACGGGCTGCGGGCGGTGTACGAGGAGTTCACGGCCGCCTGACCAGCGGCGTCAGCGGCGGGCGAAGACGGGGCGCCATGCCTTCGGCTCGTCGGACCTCTCCTTCTGGACACCGCTGAGCGGCACGACCTCGTCGCTGCCGATCGTCACCAGCACGAGCCGGGCCCGGTACGGCTCGTCCAGACCGCTCGCCCGCTCCCAGGCGATGAGCCGGTTCGCCACGAACTCCCGGAAGCTCTCCACCGCTTCGGCATCCATCGTCACCTTCTCTTCCGCCGGGCGGACCCTGCGCCCGTCCCCCTGTACCCCCTGTGACGCGGCCCGCCGCCCGCCGCTATGCCTGTGCGCCGCGAGAAGATTCCCGCCGGTCCACCACGCCCGGCGCCGTGCCTCGTCCCCGTGCGCCGTCCCTTGTCCGTGACGTCCCCCCGGACATGACCGAGCGCCCTCCCGCCCGAGGCGGAAGGGCGCTGCGCGGGGCCGCCGGTGGTCAGTTGTGGCTGTGCAGGACCTCGTTCAGGCCGCCCCAGACCGCGTTGTTCGGGCGGGCCTCGACCGTGCCGGTGACCGAGTTGCGGCGGAAGAGGATGTTGGAGGCGCCGGAGAGTTCGCGGGCCTTGACGATCTGGCCGTCGGGCATGGTGATGCGGGTGCCCGCGGTGACGTACAGGCCGGCCTCGACCACGCACTCGTCGCCGAGGGCGATGCCGACGCCCGCCTCGGCGCCGATCAGGCAGCGCTCGCCGATGGAGATGATCACGTTGCCGCCGCCGGAGAGCGTGCCCATGGTGGAGGCGCCGCCGCCGATGTCGGAGCCGTCGCCGACCACGACGCCCGCGGAGATACGGCCCTCGACCATGGAGGTGCCGAGCGTGCCCGCGTTGAAGTTGACGAAGCCCTCGTGCATGACCGTGGTGCCCTCGGCGAGGTGGGCGCCCAGGCGGACGCGGTCGGCGTCGGCGATGCGGACGCCCTTGGGGGCGACGTAGTCCGTCATGCGGGGGAACTTGTCGATCGAGGTGACCTGGAGGTGCAGGCCCTCGGCTCGGGCGTTCAGCCGGACCTTCTCGATGTCGTCGACGGCTACCGGGCCGAGCGAGGTCCAGGCGACGTTGGCGAGGTGGGCGAAGATGCCGTCCAGGCTCTGGCCGTGCGGCTTCACCAGGCGGTGCGAGAGCAGGTGCAGGCGCAGGTAGACGTCGTGGGTGTCGATCGGCTTGTCGTCGAGCGAGGCGATGACCGTGCGGACCGCGACCACCTCGACGCCCCGGCGGACGTCCGGGCCGATCGCCGCGGTCGCGCCGCCGCCGAGCTGCTGCGCGGCCTGCTCGGCGGAGAGCCGCTCGGTGCCGGAGGGGCCGGGCTCCTCGGTCAGCTCCGGCGCGGGGAACCAGGTGTCGAGAACGGTCCCGTCGGCGGCGATCGTGGCGAGGCCCGCGGCGACGGCACCGGTGGTGCGTGCGTTCTTGTCGGTCATAAGGGCAACCTAACGTGGCCGGGCCCGCCGGGGCGAACCGTGTCTCACGTGCCGGGCGGTGACGCGCCGCCCCGCGCCGGGCCGGGTGCGTCGATCAGCCGGGCCAGGACGTCCCGCGCGTACCCCTCGTCGTACTCCGCCCCCGTCAGCAGCACGTGCAGGCAGATCCCGTCCATCAACGCGAGCAGGGCCAACGATCCCGCCGGCCGTGGCCGCGCTCAGCCCCTCACCGGACAGCAGCAGACCGATCACGGCGATGGCCGCGGTGCCCACCCCGGCCCAGATGGCGTACGCGGTGCCGATCGAGACGGTCCTCAGGGTGCGGGCGAGCAGGGCGAAGGAGACGAGGCAGCCGAGAGCGGTCAGCAGCGCGGGGCCGGGCCTGCAACCCCTGTGTACGAGCGTACACAGGGGCCCTGGACGGGTCGCTCCCCCGGCCGGGTCGCGCTGCGCCGAGTCCATGACCGCGTTCAGGTTCGGCTCATGGAAACGCGTTTCCCGCCGACCGGTGATCCGGCGGGCGGGTCCGGCCCGGGGGGATGACCGCCCCGCCGAGGCCGCCGCCGGGTGATGAAGCGGGACCGGGGGGGCGCTGGGAAGGAAGTGTGAAGTCACACGCGGCACATGAGGGCGTTTCACTTTCATGGAAACCGCTCGCTCAAACGTCTCCCGGCAGCCTCTCGGCTCCACTAGTGTTTCACCACTCACCCACCTGACCCTCACACCCCCCGGCCGCCGCCCCGCGGGCCGCTGGAGGAACAGCGCATGCAAGAAACCACGCCCCAGCCCCCTCGCAACGAGCCTTGGGAGAACGGCTGGGCCCCCGATACGTCCCGGGCACCCGGAACGCGAAGACTCTGGCTGGCCGGTGGACTGGCGGTCGCGACGATCGTCGCCTGTGTGACGGCGATATCCGTGCATCAGAGAGGTCCTGAAGAGCCGTCACCCCAGGCGGCGACGTCGGCGGACGCCGACGACGACGGTCCCGGCCTGCTCTCCTTCGCCTCGCCCTCCGCGAGCACCAAGGCCGCGCCCGGGACGAAGAGCCTTCCGTCGTCGGCCACCCCCACCCCTGCTCCCCCTCCTACGGCCTCGACCACGTCCCCGGATCACGGCGGGGGCGGGTCCAAGGCACCCGCCGAGCCGTCCAAGTCCCCGAGGCCGACGGCCTCGTCCGGGAAGCCGGACTCGGGCGGCGGTTCGCACGGCTCGGACACCTCGTCCGCGTGGCGGTCCGTCCAGTCGGTCAACTACCCGGACCGCTACTGGCACCTCAGCGGCGGCTATGTGAAGCTCGACCGGATCGGCTCCGCCTCCGCGCGCCGCGACGCCACCTTCAAGGTGGTCAAGGGCCTGGCCGACGCCTCCTGCTTCTCCTTCGTCACGGCCGACGGCACCTATCTGCGGCACAGCTACTTCGTGCTGCGCTCCGCGAGCAACGACGGCTCGGCCCTGTTCCAGCGGGACGCCACCTTCTGCGCCCGGCCGTCCTCGGTCTACGGCGCGGTCATGCTGGAGTCGGTCAACTACCCGGGCCGCTTCCTGCGCCACCAGAACTTCCAGCTGAAGCTGGACCGGTACCGGTACGGCGGCCTCTACCAGGCGGACTCGGCCTTCCGGTTCGTCGACGGGCTCGCCTGACCGGACGGGCCGGCCCGCACCACACGGAAGCGGCGGCACCCTTCGGGGGCCGCCGCTTCTCGCGCGCAGGAACGGTCAGACGTTGAACCCGAGCGCCCGCAGCTGCTCGCGCCCGTCGTCCGTGATCTTGTCGGGGCCCCACGGCGGCATCCAGACCCAGTTGATGCGCAGCTCGTTGACGAGGCCGTCCGTGGCGGACTTGGCCTGGTCCTCGATGACGTCCGTCAGCGGGCAGGCCGCGGAGGTCAGGGTCATGTCGACGGTCGCGATGTTGGCGTCGTCGACGTGGATGCCGTAGATCAGGCCGAGGTTGACGACGTCGATGCCCAGCTCGGGGTCGACGACGTCCATCAGGGCCTCGCGGAGTTCCTCCTCCGAGGCGGGCTTGATCTCCACGGTCTCACTCATGCCGTCTTCCTTTCGGCGTCGGCTCCGCCCAGGGCCTGGGCCGTCGCGTCCTTCCACGCCATCCAGCTCAGGAGGGCGCACTTGACCCGCGCTGGGTACTTGGAGACACCGGCGAACGCGACCGCGTCCTCCAGGACCTCCTCCATCGCGTCGTCGGGCTCGATCCTGCCCTTGGACTGCATCAGCTCCAGGAAGGTCTCCTGGATCTTCTGCGCGTCCGCCAGGTCCTTGCCGACCAGCAGCTCGTTCAGCACGGAGGCGGAGGCCTGGCTGATGGAGCAGCCCTGGCCCTCGTACGAAACGTCCTCGATCGTCGTGCCGTCGTACTTCACGCGGAGGGTGATCTCGTCGCCGCACGTCGGGTTCACGTGGTGCACCTCGGCGTCGCCATCCCTCAGACCACGCCCGTGCGGGTTCTTGTAGTGGTCCAGGATGACTTCCTGGTACATCGAGTCCAGCTTCACGGTCTCAGCTCACGCCCTTCAGCCGAAGAAGTTCCGAACGTGCTCCAGCCCCTCGACCAGCGCGTCGATCTCGGTCGGCGTGGAGTACAGATAGAACGACGCTCGCGTGGTCGCGGGAATTCCGTAGCGCAGGCAGACGGGTCGCGCGCAGTGGTGGCCGACGCGTACCGCGATGCCCTGCTCGTCGAGGACCTGCCCCACGTCGTGCGGGTGGATGTCGCCCAGGGTGAAGGAGATCGCGGCCCCCCGGTCCTCGGCCGTGGTCGGGCCGATGATCCGCAGGTCCGGGACCTCGCTCAGCCGCCGCACGGCGTACTCGGTGAGCGCGTGCTCGTGGGCGAGGATCTTGTCCATGCCGATCGACGACAGGTAGTCGATCGCGGCGCCCAGACCGACCGCCTGGGCGATCGGCGGGGTGCCCGCCTCGAACTTGTGCGGCGCCGGGGCGTACGTCGAGGAGTGCATCGACACCGTCTCGATCATCTCGCCGCCACCGAGGAACGGAGGCAGGTCCTCCAGCAGCTCCTGGCGGCCCCACAGCACGCCGATGCCGGTCGGGCCGCACATCTTGTGGCCGGTGAAGGCCACGAAGTCGGCCTGCAGGGCCTGTACGTCCAGCGGCATGTGCGGCGCGGCCTGCGAGGCGTCGACGCAGACCAGCGCGCCGACCTCCTGGGCGCGGCGGACTATCGCCTCGACCGGGTTCAGGGTGCCCAGGATGTTGGAGACCAGCACGAAGGAGACGATCTTCGTCTTCTCCGTGATGATCTCGTCGATGTCGGACAGGTCCAGGCGGCCGTCGTCGGTCAGGCCGAACCACTTCAGCTTCGCGCCGGTGCGCTGCGCGAGCAGCTGCCACGGCACGATGTTGGAGTGGTGCTCCATCTCGGTGATGACGATCTCGGTGTCGGAGTCCACCCGGTAGGGCTCGTCGGCCCAGCCGAGCATGTTGGCGACGAGGTTGAGCGACTCGGAGGCGTTCTTGGTGAAGATCACCTCGTCGCGGCTCGGCGCGTTGACGAACGCGGCGACCTTGTCGCGCGCACCCTCGTACAGCGCCGTGGCCTCCTCGGCGAGCACATGCACACCGCGGTGGACGTTGGCGTTGTAGCGCTCGTAGTACTCGCTGAGGGCGTCCAGCACCTGGCGCGGCTTCTGCGAGGTCGCCGCGTTGTCCAGGTACACCAGCTTCCTGTCGTCATGGACCAGCCGGTCCAGGATCGGGAAGTCCTTGCGGATCGCCTCCGTGTCGAGAAGGCCCGGCAGCTGGGTCACTCGGATGCGCCACCCTTCGTGTCGGCTCCGTCGTGCTTCGCGTACGCCTCGTAGCCCTCTTCCTCAAGCTTGTCGGCGAGCTCGGCGCCGCCGGACTCGACGATGCGGCCCCCGGAGAAGACGTGGACGTAGTCGGGCTTGATGTAGCGCAGGATGCGCGTGTAGTGGGTGATCAGCAGGGTGCCGACCTCACCGGTCTCGCGGACGCGGTTGACGCCCTCGGAGACGATGCGCAGCGCGTCGACGTCCAGGCCGGAGTCCGTCTCGTCGAGGATCGCGACCTTCGGCTTGAGCAGCTCGAGCTGGAGGATCTCGTGGCGCTTCTTCTCACCGCCGGAGAAGCCCTCGTTGACGTTGCGCTCGGCGAAGGACGGGTCCATGTTGAGGCGCTCCATGGCCTCCTTGACCTCCTTCACCCAGGTGCGCAGCTTGGGGGCCTCGCCGCGGACGGCGGTGGCGGAGGTGCGCAGGAAGTTGGAGACCGAGACGCCGGGGACCTCGACCGGGTACTGCATCGCCAGGAACAGGCCCGCGCGGGCGCGCTCGTCGACGGACATCTCCAGGACGTCCTCGCCGTCGAGGGTGACGGTACCGCTGGTGATCGTGTACTTCGGGTGACCCGCGAGCGAGTAGGCGAGGGTCGACTTGCCCGAGCCGTTGGGGCCCATGATGGCGTGCGTCTCGCCCTGCTTCACGGTCAGGTCGACGCCCTTGAGGATCTCCTTCGTGGCGTTGTCGGCCTCGACGGTGACGTGCAGGTCTCGGATTTCAAGCGTTGCCATGGGTGCCTCAGGACTCCTGGGTGAGGGAGACGAGCACGTCGTCCCCTTCGATCTTTACGGGGTATACGGGGACGGGGCGCGTCGCGGGAAGGCTGTCGGGCTTTCCGGAGCGCAGGTCGAAGCGCGAGCCGTGCAGCCAGCACTCGATGTGGCAGTCGTCGACCTCGCCCTCGGACAGCGAGACGTTCGCGTGGGAGCAGATGTCGTTGATGGCGAACACCTCGCCCTCGGTCCGCACGACCGAGACCGGCGTGCCGGCGATCTCCACCCGCTTCGGGGTGTCCTCCTCCAGCTCGCTCAGCCCGCAGACTCGCACGAATGCGTCGCTCATGCGACCGACGCCTCCAGCTCTTCCTCGATCTTGGCGATGAGGCGCTCCTCGATGTCCGCGACGCCGATCTGCTGGACCAGCTCGGCGAAGAAGCCGCGGACGACGAGGCGGCGGGCATCGTGCTCGGGGATGCCCCGGGCCATCAGGTAGAAGAGCTGCTCGTCGTCGAAGCGGCCGGTGGCGCTCGCGTGGCCGGCGCCCACGATCTCGCCGGTCTCGATCTCCAGGTTGGGTACCGAGTCGACCCGGGCGCCGTCGGTGAGGACGAGGTTGCGGTTCATCTCGTAGGTGTCCGTGCCCTCGGCGGCGGCCTCGATGAGCACGTCCCCGATCCACACGGCGTGCGCGGCCTCGCCCTGGAGCGCGCCCTTGTACATGACGTTCGACGTGCAGTGCGGGGTGTTGTGGTCGACGAGGAGGCGGTGCTCCTGGTGCTGGCCGGCGTCGGTGAAGTACAGACCGAACAGCTCGGCCTCGCCGCCGGTGCCGGCGTAGGCCACGCGCGGGTGGAGACGTACGACGTCACCGCCGAAGGTGACCACGAACGACTTGAGGGTGGCGTCCCGGCCGATCAGCGCGTTGTGCTGGGCGACGTGGACGGCCTTGTCGTCCCAGTCCTGGACGGAGACGACGGTCAGCTTGGCGCCGTCGCCCAGGATGTAGTCGACGTTGGCGGCGAGCACGGCGTCACCGGTGTGGTCGATGACGACGACGGCCTCGGCGAAGGCTCCCAGCTCGACGACCTGGTGGCCGTAGGCGACCCCGCCCTCGCCGTGCACGGCGATGCGGATCGGCTCGGTGAGCACCGTCTCCTTGGGGACGGTGACCACGCCGGCCTTCTCGAACGCCGAGTACGCCTGGGCGGCGACGCGGTCCACGGGGGTGCCCGCCCTGCCGAGGCGCGCGTCGTCGCGGCCGACGGTCTCGACGATCACGCCCTCGGGGGCCTGCACGTCCACCTTCACGCCGTCGCCGGTGGCGACCGCGGTGCCGTCGTGCAGCCCGCGCAGCCGCTCCAGCGGCGTGAACCGCCACTCCTCCTCACGGCCGTGCGGAACCGGGAAGTCCGCCACGTCGAAGGACGGGGGCGCGCTCATGCGCGTGGCGACGGTCGACTCGGCGGCCACCGCGATCTGGCCCGCGGTCGTGGAACCCACGGGGATGTTTGCCTCAGCCATGGCTGTCGGTCTGCTCTCTTCCTACGTCAGGTTTCGCTGGCTGTGGTCCGGAGGCGGGTCAGCCGACCGCGCCTTCCATCTGCAGCTCGATCAGCCGGTTGAGCTCGAGGGCGTACTCCATGGGCAGCTCCTTGGCGATCGGCTCGACGAAGCCGCGCACGATCATCGCCATCGCCTCGAACTCGCTCAGACCACGGCTCATCAGGTAGAAGAGCTGGTCCTCGGAGACCTTGGAGACGGTCGCCTCGTGGCCCATGGACACGTCGTCCTCACGGACGTCCACGTAGGGGTACGTGTCGGAGCGGGAGATGGTGTCCACGAGCAGCGCGTCGCACAGCACGTTGGACTTCGATCCGGCCGCGCCCTCACCGATCTCGACCAGGCCGCGGTACGAGGTGCGGCCGCCGCCGCGCGCCACCGACTTGGAGACGATGTTGGAGGAGGTGTTCGGCGCCATGTGGACCATCTTGGAGCCGGCGTCCTGGTGCTGGCCCTCGCCCGCGAAGGCGATGGAGAGGGTCTCACCCTTCGCGTGCTCGCCCATCAGGTAGACGGCCGGGTACTTCATCGTCACCTTGGAGCCGATGTTGCCGTCGATCCACTCCATGGTCGCGCCCTCGTAGGCCACGGCGCGCTTGGTGACCAGGTTGTAGACGTTGTTCGACCAGTTCTGGATGGTCGTGTAGCGGCAGCGGGCGTTCTTCTTGACGATGATCTCGACGACCGCGCTGTGCAGGGAGTCCGACTTGTAGATCGGAGCGGTACAGCCCTCGACGTAGTGCACGTAGGCACCCTCGTCGACGATGATCAGGGTCCGCTCGAACTGGCCCATGTTCTCCGTGTTGATACGGAAGTAGGCCTGGAGCGGGATCTCCACGTGCACGCCCTTCGGCACGTAGATGAAGGAGCCGCCCGACCACACGGCGGTGTTCAGGGCCGCGAACTTGTTGTCACCGGCGGGGATGACGGTCCCGAAGTACTCCTTGAAGAGCTCGGGGTGCTCCTTGAGCGCGGTGTCGGTGTCGAGGAAGATGACGCCCTGCTCCTCCAGGTCCTCGCGGATCTGGTGGTAGACGACCTCCGACTCGTACTGGGCGGCGACACCGGCGACGAGGCGCTGCTTCTCGGCCTCCGGGATGCCCAGCTTGTCGTAGGTGTTCTTGATGTCCTCGGGCAGGTCCTCCCAGGACTCCGCCTGCTTCTCCGTGGAGCGCACGAAGTACTTGATGTTGTCGAAGTCGATGCCCGACAGGTCCGAGCCCCAGTTCGGCATGGGCTTCTTCTCGAAGAGCTTCAGGCCCTTCAGGCGCAGCTTCGTCATCCACTCCGGCTCGGACTTCTTGTCCGAGATGTCACGGACGACGTCCTCGTTCAGGCCGCGCCGGGCGGAGGCACCGGCCACGTCGGAGTCGGCCCAGCCGTATTCGTACGTGCCCAGGCCCTCGAGTTCGGGGTGAGCAGTCTCCGTGGGGAGAGTCATGCGGGGTTCCTCCCGGCCGTGCTTGCAGATGCGTCAGTGGAAATCTTGGGGATGAACGTCGTGCACACGCCGTCGCCGTGTGCGATGGTCGCCAGTCGCTGGACATGGGTTCCCAGCAGCTCGGCGAAGATCTCCGTCTCCGCCTCGCACAGCTGCGGGAACTGCTCCGCGACGTGTGCGACCGGGCAGTGGTGCTGGCACAGCTGTTCGCCGACCGGTGCGCTGCGCGCCGTTGCAGCGTACCCGTCCGCGCTCAGGGCCCTGGCCAGGGCTTCGGCGCGCCGGTCGGGCGCGACGGACTCGATCGCCTTGCGGTACGCCCTCGCCTGCGCGGCGATCCGGGCCCGGGCGAAGGCGCTGACCGCCTCCTGCCCGCCCTCGCGTTCGGCGATCCAGCGGAGCGCGTCCGCGGCGAGCTTGTCGTACGACTGGTCGAAGGCGTCGCGGCCGCAGTCGGTGAGCACGAAGACCTTCGCGGGACGGCCGCGCGTGCGCGCGCCGTACACCCGCTGCTCGCGTGCCTCCACGACGTCGTCGGCGGCGAGCGCGTCCAGGTGACGCCGTACGGCCGCCTGGGTGAGTCCCAGCCGTCCGGCCAGCTCGGCGACGGTCGACGGGCCGTGATCCAGGATGGACCGCGCGACCCGGTTGCGGGTGGACCGCTCCCCGGTCGCGAACTCCTCCTGAGGGGCCCCCACGGGGGCCTCCCGAGCCTCGCCGACGTTTTTCACAACGCCATTGTTGCGTAATTCCTCGGAGGCAGGCAAGCGGCGTCCGGGCGGGCCGACGGTGCCCTGCGTCACTTAGGGCTGCCTAATCCGACCTGCGCAAACGAGGGGCGGGAAGGGCGGCACCGAGGGACGGGCGCGGCGGGGTGCGCAAACCGGTGGCGCGTCCGACCGCGGTCCGCGAGACTGCGGGACCATGCCGACACCCCCTCCGACCGGCCCTCTTGTCACCCGCGACACACTCGGCGCCGAGCTGCGCGCCCTGGGTGTGGAGCCCGGCGAGATCCTTCTCGTGCACTCCTCGCTCAGCTCGCTCGGCTGGGTGTGCGGCGGCGCCGTCACCGTGGTCCACGCCCTGTTGGACGCCGTCGGCCCCGACGGCACGCTCGTCGTCCCCACCCAGTCGGGTGACCTGTCCGACCCGGCGGGGTGGAGCAACCCGCCGGTTCCCGAGGAATGGTGGGAGCGGATCCGGGCCGCCATGCCCGCGTACGACCCGCTGATCACCCGCTCGTGCGGGGTCGGCGTGGTCCCGGAGACCGTGCGGACCTGGCCGGGCGCCCTGCGCAGCGCGCACCCGCACACCTCGTTCGCGGCGCTGGGAGCACGCGCGGCGGAGATCGTCGCCGGTCACGCCCCCGACTGCCGGCTCGGCGAGCGCAGCCCGCTGGCCCGGCTGGAGGAGCGGGGCGCCCGGGTCCTGCTGCTGGGCGCCGGATACGACAGCTGCACGAGCTTCCATCTCGCCGAGTACCGGATCCCCGCGCCGCTCGTGGAGGTCGGGCGGCCGGCGGCCGGCGGGGGGTGGGAGAAGGTGACCGAGGTGTCGATCAGCGCCGAGCGGTTCGACGAGCTGGGCCGGGACTTCGAACGGGACCGGCACGTCCTGCGGGGGAAGGCGGGCGCGGCCGACGTACGGCTGTTCCCGGTGGCGGACGCGGTGGCCTACGCCGAGCGGTGGCTGGCGCTGCACCGGCCCCGTGAGGAGGAGATGCTGCACCCGCCCGCCTGAACCGCGGCGCGCCTACCTAGACTCTGGACCCATGCGAAGTGAGCCCGTGGTCCAGGTCCACGCCTTGGTGAAACGGTATGGCACGAAGACCGCGGTGGACGGCCTGGAACTGGTGGCCGGGGCGGGGGTGACCGCCGTGCTCGGCCCCAACGGGGCGGGCAAGACGACCACCGTGGAGACCTGCGAGGGCTACCGGAAGCCGGACTCCGGCACGGTACGCGTCCTGGGCCTGGACCCGGTGCGGGAGTCGGCCGGGCTGCGGCCCCGGATCGGCGTGATGCTCCAGTCGGGCGGGGTGTACTCCGGGGCCCGGGCCGACGAGATGCTGCGCCACGTGGCCAGGCTGCACGCGCACCCGCTGGACGTGGACGCCCTCATGGAGCGCCTCGGGCTCGGCTCGTGCGGCCGGACCGCGTACCGGCGGCTGTCCGGCGGCCAGCAGCAGCGGCTCGCGCTGGCCATGGCCGTGGTGGGCCGCCCGGAGCTGGTCTTCCTCGACGAGCCGACGGCCGGGCTCGACCCACAGGCCCGCCGGGCCACTTGGGACCTCGTGCGGGACCTGCGCGACGACGGCGTGTCCGTCATCCTCACGACCCACTCCATGGAAGAGGCCGAGCAGCTCGCGGACGACGTCGCGATCATCGACGCGGGCCGGGTCATCGCCCAGGGCTCCCCCGAGGAGCTGTGCAAGGGCGGCGCCGAGAACACGCTCCGCTTCACCGGCCGTCCCGGCCTCGACGTGGGCTCCCTGCTGAAGGCCCTGCCCGCCGACTGCACGGCCGCGGAACTGACCCCGGGCGCCTACCGGGTCGTCGGCAAGGTCGATCCGCAGCTGCTCGCCACGGTGACCTCCTGGTGCGCCCAGCACGGGGTGATGCCGGACCGGATCTCGGTGGAGCGGCACACCCTGGAAGACGTCTTTCTGGAACTGACCGGTAAGGAGCTGCGCGCGTGACCGCCGCCGGTACCTACGCCCCCGCGCCCGGAGCCGCCCCGCTCCCGCGCATGATCGCCGCCCAGGCCGTGCTCGAGACCAGGATGCTGCTGCGCAACGGCGAGCAGTTGCTGCTGACGGTCGTGATCCCGACGCTGCTGCTGGCCCTCTTCAGCTCCGTGGACATCGTGGACACCGGCGCCGGCCGGGCCGTCGACTTCCTCACCCCCGGCGTCCTGGCCCTCGCCGTGATGTCGACGGCGTTCACCGGACAGGCCATCGCGACGGGCTTCGAGCGGCGCTACGGGGTGCTGAAGCGGCTGGCCTCCTCCCCGCTGCCCCGCTGGGGGCTGATGACCGCGAAGACGGCGTCCGTGCTGGTCACCGAGGTCCTCCAGGTGATCCTGCTGACAGTGGTCGCCTTCGCGCTGGGCTGGTCGCCACAGGGCGCCGGGACGTTCACGGGCGTCGTCGCCGTCCTGCTCCTGCTGATCCTCGGCACGGCCGCCTTCTCCGGGCTCGGCCTGCTGATGGCGGGCACGCTGAAGGCGGAGGCCACCCTGGCCGCCGCGAACCTGGTCTTCCTGCTGCTGCTCGTCGGCGGCGGGGTGATCGTCCCGCTCGGCAAGTTCCCTTCCGGCGTCCAGGACGTGCTCGGCCTGCTGCCCATCTCGGCGCTCTCCGACGGCCTGCGGGACGTGCTCCGGCACGGGGCCGGCATGCCGTGGGGCGACCTGGGGATCCTCGGCGCGTGGGCGGTCGTGGGGCTGGCGGCGGCGGGGCGGTTCTTCCACTGGGAGTGAGGCCGGGCAGAACCGGACGGAGCCGGACGGCACCCTCGTGAAAGCGTGCACAAGCTTCCCGCCTACCATGGACCCGTGCCTAAGCTGACCCCCGCAGACGCCGCAGCGGCCCTGCGCAACCCCCTCTCCTTCATCGCCGCACGCTGGACGCCCGCCCCCCGGACGGTCCGGCGGGCCGCGCTGGCCGCCCTCGTGATGTCGGTGGTCATCGTGGTCACCGGCGGTGCCGTACGGCTGACCGGTTCGGGCCTGGGCTGCCCGACCTGGCCCACCTGCACCGACGACTCGCTCACCACCACCCGGGCGATGGGCTTCCACGGCGCCGTCGAGTTCGGCAACCGCATGCTGACGTACGTGCTGTGCGCCGCCGTCGGCTGGGCGATCATCGCCGCGCGGGCGCAGCGGCCGTGGCGGCGGAGCCTGACCCGGCTGGGCTGGGCGCAGTTCTGGGTGGTCATGGGCAACGCGGTTCTCGGCGGCATCGTGGTCCTGGTCGGTCTCAACCCGTACACCGTGGCGGCCCACTTCCTGCTGACCACGGCGCTCATCGCCGTCGCCACGGTGATGTGGCAGCGCACCCTCGAGGGCGACGGGGCGCCGCGCCCGCTGGTCGGACCGGCCGTGCGACAGCTGGTGTGGTTCCTGGTCGCCGCGTCCGTGCTGCTCATCGCGGTGGGCACGGTGGTGACCGGGGCCGGCCCGCACGCGGGTGACTCCAGCGAGGTCAGCCGCATCCCGATCGACTGGGAGACCGTCGCCAAGCTGCACGCCGTACTCGCCTGGATCGTGGTGACACTGACCTTCGCCCTGTGGTTCGTCCTGCGGGCGGTGGAGGCGCCCGAGGGGCCGCTGAACCGCACGCGGGACCTGTTCCTGGTCCTGCTCGCGCAGGGTGTCATCGGCTACGTCCAGTACTTCACGCACCTGCCCGAGATCCTGGTCGGCCTGCACATGCTCGGTTCGTGCCTGATGTGGATCGGGGTGCTGCGCGTACTGCTGGCGCTGCGCGAGCGGCCGCAGACGGTGCCGGGCGTGCCCGGTCCGACGGCCGGGGCGACGGTGGCCACGCGCGCGTGAGCCCCGGGTGACTCACGCGAGTCCGTAGATCCTGCGGGCGTTGCCCGCCGCCACCATCGCGGCCACCCGCTCCGCGTCCTCCAGGCACCACGCCCCCTCGGCCACCCAGGTGCCCAGCACCCGCCCGAGCGACTCGCCGAACAGCCGTGCCGCCACGACGTGCAGTTCGGGCAGGCCGTGGGCGCCGCTGGAGAACAGGATCTTGCCGAACGGGGCCAGCTCGAGGACCTCGGCGAGGACCGTCGCGGCCCGGGCTCCGGTGCGGACCAGGGCGGCACCCGAGTCGGCGTAGACATGCGGGAAGACACCGGCGAGGTGGGCGGCGTGGCGGTGGTACGGGTAGCCGTGCAGCAGGACCAGGTCGGTGCCGAGGCCGGCCGTGGCGCGCACGAAGTCGGTCAGCAGGACCGGGTCGGTGCGGTCGGTGCGCGCGCCCGGTTCCCCGAGTCCCGCGTGCAGCTGGAGCGGCCGGCCCGAGGCGACCGCGATCCACAGCAGGTGCCGCAGCAGCACCGGGTCGTTCAGCTCGCCGCCGACCCGCCGCCCGGCCAGCCAGCGGCCGGCCGCGCCCCGCACCTCGCCCGGCCCGGGCGGCTCCGGTGCCAGCGCGAGGCCGTGCCGTAGCCCGGCCACCGAGCTGAAGGCGACGGCCTGCGCGGCGGCGCCGTGTACCGACTCGGCGAGATTGGCGAGGAACGACTCGACGGTGCCGGAGGTGTCGGCGACCTGCTCGGCGAGGAGTTCCAGACGGACGATCTCGCGGGCGTCGGCGTCACCCGCAGAGGCCAGCTCCGCGGGCCCGGTCAGGTCGCCCGGCAGGCCGGTGTCGACCAGGTACGTGGTGATGCCGCTGCCGCGCAGCAGACGGCGGCCCACCTCCAGTACGCCCAGTTCCCGGCGCCGGGCGAGATACCGCGCGGGGGTGCAGTGCGGTTCCAGGCCGAGCAGGGGCGGGCACCAGCGGCGCACGGCGAAACCGGTCTGCGTGTCGAAGAGCGTGGTGCCGGGCGGGGGCGGCCCCTCGGTACGGCTCAGCTGGGCCTCGAACGTGCCGAGGCCCAGCTCCGTACGCAGAACGCCGTGGCAGTACTGGTCCACCAGGGACGGCGTTTCGATCATCCGGACTCCCGTGACTGGACCTCGTCCTCCTACGGTCCTAACGGGTGAACCGGGTATCAGGTGTTGCTCAGGAGTTGCCCGGCCCGCCCACCTGGATTCCGGCCATGCGCGTCCACTCGTACGGGCCGGTCCGCACCTTGGCCGCGAACTCGCCGTCGAACGCCTCGTGGACGGTGATGCCCGCCGTCCGCACCGCCTGTTCGGCGATGGCGGGGCTGGGCGCCACCAGGTCGCCCCAGCCGCCGTCCTCGCCGACGAGGACGATCCGGGCGCCGCGCTCGCCGATGTACGCCACCTGGCCCTCGGCCCCGCCGTGCGCCTTGGAGAAGGCCTCGATCCGCCGGGCGAGGCGCGCGACCTTGCGCTCGGTCTTCGGGTCAACCTGCTGCGTGTCTGCCATGGCCAGGATGCTACCGACGGGTAGAGCGAACGGCGACGGGCGGGGTGCGTGGCCGTGGCCACCCACCCCCCCCCGACCCGCCGGGGTGGGGGGGACCGGGAAGGAGTAACCCGACCCGGGGGGGGGTGGTCGGG
>NZ_JBEXLP010000046.1:0-55704 GCF_040610035.1 Streptomyces sp. NPDC004542 | reverse complement strand
GCGTCCGCGGCCCGCCCCGGCCAGCGCACCCGCCGCACCGGCCCCCGCGCCGGACACGGTCGCGGCCGTACGGCGCGTGCTGACCGACGGTGGCGCGCCCGAGGCGCTCGCACCCCAGGCCGCCGCGGTCCTCGGCGAGGGTGCCGATGCCGTGCTGCGGGAGGATCCCTGGCAGCTGCTGCGGGTCGCCGGAGTGCGCCCCGAGCAGGCCGACGGGTTCGCGCGGGCGCTGCTCGGCGCGGAGTGCGGCCCGGACGACGAACGGCGGGGCCGCGCGGTGACCGGCTGGCTGCTGGAGCAGGCGGCCCTGGCCGGACACACCGCCCTGGAACTGCCCGCGCTCACCACGGCCCTGGGCCGGCAGGGCGTGCCCGATCCGGACGCGGCCGTGCAGAGCGCCCTCGCGGAGGGTGAGGCCCTGGCCTTCCAGGACGCGCTTGAGGAGCCCGGCGCCCCGGCCCGGACGGCGCGGGGGGAGAACGAGAAGGACGCTGGGGACACCGAGGACGCCGGGGAGAGTGACGAGCAGCGACCGGTGCGCGTGCTCGTCGGCCTGGAGCGGTACGCGCTCGCCGAGGAGAGCCTCGCCGACGGTCTGGCCCGTCTGGTCAACTCACTGCCCAAGGAGGCCGCCGAGGAGTGGCAGGCGGTGACCGCGTCCGGCGGTGTCGCGGAGCTGGTGCGGGCCGTCGCCGGGCACGGCCTGGTGCTGCACACGGGAGGTGAGGCGGCGCGCGCCGAACCGGCGGCCCTGCTCACCGCGGCCCGGGCGGCCGGGCTGCGGGCCGTGGCGGCCTGCCACACGCCGGACGGACGGCAGCGGTTCGCGGCCCTGCTCGACGCTGCGGACGGGGGCGAGGACACCGGGTCCGTCGTCACCGTTCCCGGTCTGCTGACCGGCGCGGAGGGACCGGGCCGGGACGCCGAAGGGGCCCTGGACCTGGATCTGCTGATCGTGCTGGACGCCCCGCAGCTCGATGTGGAGAGCGCGGCGATGATCGTGGAGTCGCTGCCCGACGGGGCCCGCCTGGTGCTCGCGGGGGACCCGGGGGTGCTGTGGTCGGCCGGGCCGGGCCGGGTCTTCGCCGACCTGCTCGCCGCGCGCGTGTGCCCGCAGGTCGCCTCCCGCGTCCCCGACCCGGGCCCGCTCGGCGAACTGGTCTCCGGCATCGGCGTCGGCGAGCTGAACCAGGTCGGGGCGCCCGGCAAGGAGATCGTCATCGTGCCGGTCCGGGACGCGGGCGAGGCCGTGCACCGGACCGTGCAGCTGGTCGCGGACTCCGTGCCCCGTGCCATCGGCGTGCCGCCCGAGCAGACGGTGGTGATCACCCCGGGTCACGGGGGCGCCGCGGGCACCCGGGCGCTGAACGCGGAGCTCAAGAAGCGGCTCAATCCGGGTCCCGGCCGCTTCGGCGGGTTCGATCCGGGCGACCGGATCGCCTACTCCCCCGCGCCGGGCCGTACGCTGCCGGGTCAGGTGGTGAAGGCCGACGCCGACGGGCTGCACCTGTCGTGCGCGGGTGACCCGGTCGTCGTACCGAGGGAACGGGTGGAGCAGTCCGTGCGGCACGGTTGGGCGCTGACCGCGCACCAGGCGGTCGGTTCGCTGTGGCCGGCGGTGGTCGTGGTGCTGCCGGGCGACGCCGCCCAGACCCTCAGCCGGCCCTGGGTGTACACGGCCTTCGGCCGGGCCGGCCGGCATCTGTCCGTGGTGCACGGAATCGAGCAGGCGCTGCCCAGGGCCGTCGCGGAGATCTCGGCCAAGCCGCGCACGACGCGCCTGCCGGTGCTGCTGAGAACGCAGGTCCCGGCGGCAGGCTGATCGGTCACGGCGGTGCCGGCCGGCCCCAGGGCCGTACGGCACCGCCGCCCGGGTCAGCGTTCGGCGTCCAGCGGCTCGAGGTCCTCGTCCTCGTCGAGGTCGAGGACGTCCTCGAAGTCGTCGGCCTCGTCGTCGCCGTCGTCGTTGTCGTCGTCCGGTTCTTCGTCGTCTTCGTCGTCTTCGTCGTCCTCGTCGAACACCGCGCTGACGTCGAACCGGCAGATCACCCGCTGCGGATCGACCTGCTCGAAGGGTGCCTCGAGCCACTCACCCGGCTCGGCCGGTTCCTCGGCGGCGGTGACCCAGAGCGTGGAGTCGCCCTCCTCCAGGCCGAACTCCTTGTGCCGGGAGGCGATCTCGTCCGGTTCGAACTCGCCGAACAGGATGCCCAGGGCGCCGTGGACGGTGCCGGAGGCATCCGTGCCGTCTTCGTAGTCCGCCGCCTCGACCCGCTCGGCCTGCGCCTGCAGCCGCTGGGGTTCCGCCACGGCGTAGTCGCGGCGGATCAGCACGCTGATCGCGTTCGGCTCCTCGGGGCCCGCGTACGGCGGCAGTGACTCGTCCGCGGCGGGGATCTCGAAGGGGGTCACCTCGTCGTAGCGGTCGTAGAGCAGCTCGTCGTACGTCTCGGCGGCCGCCGCCAGCTGGTTGAACGCCTCGTAGACGGCCGGGTCGTCCTCACCCGACCTGCGTTCTACCGCCGCAAGGTGGCGGTCGAGCGCGGTCTTGACCGCCTCGGCGGCGGCGCGTACCTCGGCAGCGGTGGGCTGCGCAGCATCAGACATAGTGCAGACGCTATCCGTACCGGGCCCCAGCCCGCACAATAGATGCGATGCCGGAATACGAATTTGTCGACGTGTACGTGCCTCGCGGGGTCTCCCGCAAGGATGCGACACGCCTGCTGACGGACCATGCCGAGTACGGACACTGGGAATTGGACCGACTGAGCCTGCTGCGCGACGGCAGCCGCAGGGTGCGGTTGCGCCGGCGGATCATCCGCCAGGTGCGTGCCACGTGGTGAAGCAGGTCGACTGAGACGGAGCGGGCCCCGCCGATGCGGGGCCCGCTCCGTTTCCGTCACCGGGTTGTTGCCCGGAGGTGGGGTCACCGGCCGGGTGTCATGCCGAGGCCCGGGCCTTGCGGTAGAGCACCGCGCCCGCCAGCAGCGCGCCCGCGCCCGCGGGCAGGGCGATGCCCAGCGGCAGCCCGCTGCCGGTGTGGGCGAGCTGCCCGGCGGCCGACTGCTGGGCGGCACGTCCGCCGTGCTGGTTGACGTGCGAGGAACCACCCGGGTTACCGGGGGTCCCCGGCGTACCCGGAGTGCCCGGGTTACCGGGGGTTCCCGGCGTACCCGGAGTGCCCGGGTTACCGGGGGTTCCCGGGTTACCCGGCGTACCGGGGGTGCCGGGCGTACCGGGGTTGCCCGGCTGCCCCGGCGGCGTCGTACCGCCGCTACCCCCGCCGTTGCCGCAGTCGTTGTCCTTGGCGCTGTTGACGACGCCGATGACGCCGATGCTGTTGCCGCACACGTTCACCGGCACGTGCACCGGCACCTGGACCTGATTGCCCGAGCCGACCCCGGGCGAACCGCCCGTGTCCCCTCCCGCCTGAGAACCACCGGAACCACCGGAACCACCGCCGTTGCCGCAGTCGTTGTCCTTGGCGCTGTTACCGGCGCCGATGACGCCGATGCTGTTGCCGCACACGTTCACCGGCACGTGCACCGGCACCTGGACCTGATTGCCCGAGCCGACCCCGGGCGAACCGCCCGTGTCCCCTCCCGCCTGAGAACCACCGGAACCACCGGAACCACCGCTGTTGCCGCACTGGTTGCCCGTCGCGGGGTTGAGGAACCCGACGACGTTCACGGTGTTGCCGCAGACGTTCACCGGCACGTGCACCGGCACCTGGACGACGTTGCCGGACAGCACGCCCGGTGCATTGGACGAGGAGCCCGCCGCACCCGCATCCGCGTGGGCGTAGCCACTCGCGGCGGCGATCACGCCGGTGGCGGCTGCCACGGTCATCAGACCCTTACGGGTACCCTGTCGCATCACTGCTTTTCCCCCTGCCTTCACATCCTGCATTTCACGAAAAGTCTCGGTAAGCCCCGGAATGCGTGGAGCGCGCTCCGGGGCCGACCGCGCAGACGTCCCTCAGAGAGACGTCATCACCCGTTGATGCAGGCGTTGTCAGAGGCAGGGTTCATGAACCCGATCACGCTGATCGTGTCGCCGCACACGCCCACCGGGACGTGCACCGGCACCTGGATGGCGTTGCCGGAGACGACACCCGGGGAGTGTGCGGCGGAACCCTGGGCAGCCGAGTCGGCGACGGCCAGGCCCGCGCCTGCGAGAACCAGACCACTGGTGGCGGCCGCAGCAGCGACGACCTTCTTGAGCATTGTTCCTCCTCGTTGACACAAGCGATCTCGCGTTGCTGATCGCATTACCTGTAACGAGGAGGGAGTAATGGAGCTACGAGCTTATGGTCGCATTCACCCTTCTCAGTCGATCTCGTACGGGCGCCCGAATAGCTCTGCCCCTTGACTCACCACGCGTGCCTCACGACGCGTCGATGAACCGGTCGAGCACCCGCACACCGAACTTCAGCCCGTCCACCGGCACCCGCTCGTCCACGCCGTGGAACATGCCCGCGAAGTCCAGCTCCGGCGGCAGCTTCAGCGGTGCGAAGCCGAACCCCCGGATGCCGAGGTCGTCGAAGGACTTGGCGTCCGTACCGCCGGACAGCATGTACGGGATGGCCTTGGCGGCCGGGTCCTCGGCCAGCAGCGAGGACTGCATGGCCTCCACCAGCGCCCCGTCGAAGGTGGTCTCGACGGCCTTGTCGGCGTGCACGTCCTCCCGCCGCACCTTCGGCCCGAGGATCCGGTCGAGGTCGGCGAGGAACTCCTCCTCGTGGCCCGGCAGGAAGCGCCCGTCGACGTGCGCGGTGGCCTCGCCCGGAATGACGTTGACCTTGTAGCCGGCGCCCAGCTGCGTGGGGTTGGCGGTGTTGCTCAGGGTCGCGCCGATCAGCTTGGCGATGCCGCCGAGCCGGGCGAGCGTCGACTCCATGTCCTCGGGGTCGAGCTCGGTGCCGAGCGCGTCGCCGAGCTCGTCGAGGAAGGCGCGGGTGGTCTTGGTGACCCGTACCGGGAACTTGTGCCGGCCCAGCCGTGCCACGGCCTCCGACAGCTCGGTGATCGCGTTGTCCCGGTGGATCATCGACCCGTGCCCGGCGGTGCCGGCCACGGTCAGCTTCATCCAGTGCATGCCCTTCTCGGCGGTCTGGATCAGGTAAAGCCGCCGCTGCTCGCTGACCGTGAACGAGAACCCGCCGACCTCGCTGATCGCCTCGGTGACGCCGTCGAAGAGGTCGCGGTGGTGGTCGACGAGGTACCGCGCCCCGTACGTGCCGCCCGCCTCCTCGTCCGCGAGGAAGGCCAGCACGATGTCCCGGGGAGGACGGCGTCCGCTGCGCAGCCGGTCGCGGACGACCGCCAGCGTCATCGCGTCCATGTCCTTCATGTCGACGGCACCGCGTCCCCACACGCATCCGTCGGCGACCTCCCCGGAGAAGGGCCCATGGGTCCAGTCGGCCGCGTTGGCGGGCACGACGTCCAGGTGGCCGTGGATCAGCAGCGCGGGCCGGGACGGGTCCTCGCCCTCGATACGGGCCACCGTCGACGCCCGCCCGGGGTGCGACTCGTAGATCTTCGGGTCCAGGCCCACCTCGGCGAGCTTCTCGGCGACGTACTCGGCGGCCGTGCGCTCGCCCGGGCCCGAGTGGTCGCCATAGTTGCTGGTGTCGATCTGGATCAGCTCGCGGCAGAGGTCCACGACCTCGTCCTCGCCGGTGACGCCCCTGGCCGTGTCCGTCTCGCTCACGCTGCTTCCTCCCGCTGTCACTGCCGGCCGGTCCCCCTCATCCTGCCCCTCCGCACCGCGCGACCCCAAGAGCGGGTCCGCCCCGTCACACACCGTTCACGCCGGACGCGACCCGGGACGGGGTGTGATCGGCCACCCCCGAAAGCCTGGTAATGTTTCCTTCGTCGCCGCGGGGGACACCTCGCACGACAGACACCTTGTCCGGGTGGCGGAATGGCAGACGCGCTAGCTTGAGGTGCTAGTGCCCTTTATCGGGCGTGGGGGTTCAAGTCCCCCCTCGGACACCAGCTGGGACCCCTGCTGAGCAGGGGTCTTTCCCATGTCAGGGCTGCCGCCCGGCCGCGCGACCGGTATGCGCCGAGCCCGGCGGGGCCATGTGGGCCATCTCTCCTCGCGGCCGAATACCGCCAGGTCAGCGGTTTCTGACCGGCCCTCACCCATCCCCCGGACGGCCCACCCGCGTGGCCGTGACCAGGCCGGAAGCCTACCGTCGTACTAATATTTCCGGCTTGTTACGGAGCTGGAGCCGGACAACCCCAGGCAGACCTGCGGGCCCGCCAGCGCCCCGGAGGCTTCCGGGCTGGAGACGCGAGGACCCGATGGCAGCCACGCACGAGAGCAGTGCTCTTGGCCTGCTCGACGAAGAGATACGCGAGCGGTTCGGCGACACGGCACGGTTTTCCGGAGGGCCGGCGGCCCCTGCCCGCACGCTCGTGGACGTCTTCGACGCGTCGGTGCGGTCGTACCCGGACGAACTCGCCCTGGACGACGGCACGACGCGGCTCACCTACCGTGAGCTGGCCGCGGAGGTGGAGCGGTTGCGGCGGCGGCTGGCCGCGGCCGGGGTCGGCCGCGGCGACCGGGTGGGGGTGCGGGTCCCGTCCGGCACCAACGGCCTGTACGTCGCGGTGCTCGCCGTGCTGGCCGCGGGTGCCGCCTACGTCCCCGTGGACGCCGAGGACCCGGACGAGCGGGTCGAACTGGTGTTCGGGGAAGCCGGGGTGCGGGCCGTCGTCGGGGCCGGGCACCGGCTGGACGTGACCGGCCGCGGTGACGTCCCGGCCGCCCGGCCGGGCGTGGAGGACGACGCGTGGATCATCTTCACCTCGGGGTCCACCGGGAAGCCCAAGGGCGTCGCCGTCAGCCACCGCAGCGCGGCCGCGTTCGTGGACGCCGAGGCCGCGCTGTTCCTCACGGAGGAGCCGATCGGGCCCGGCGACCGGGTGATGGCGGGGCTGTCGGTGGCGTTCGACGCGTCCTGCGAGGAGATGTGGCTGGCGTGGCGGTACGGGGCCTGTCTGGTCCCGGTGCCCCGGTCACAGGTCCGCAGCGGCGCCGACCTCGGGCCCTGGCTGGTCGAGCAGGAGATCACCGTCGTCTCCACGGTGCCCACGCTGGCGGCCCTGTGGGAGCCCGAGACCCTGAACGACGTACGCCTGCTGATCTTCGGCGGGGAGGCCTGCCCGCCCGAGCTGGTGCAGCGGCTGGTGACGGAGGGCCGCGAGGTCTGGAACACCTACGGGCCCACCGAGGCGACCGTCGTCGCCTGCGCCTCGCTGATGTCCGGTGCGGAGCCGGTGCGGATCGGGCTGCCGCTCAACGGCTGGGAGCTCGCCGTCGTCGACGAGGCCGGGGAGCCGGTGCCGATGGGCGGCAGCGGGCAGCTGGTGATCGGCGGGGTCGGGCTCGCCCGGTACCTGGACGCCGAGAAGGACGCGGAGAAGTACGCGCCGCTCGAGCCGCTGGGCTGGGAGCGGGCGTACCGCAGCGGTGACCTGGTGAAGGCCGAGCCCGAGGGGCTGGTCTTCCTCGGGCGGGCCGACGAGCAGATCAAGCTCGGCGGGCGGCGCATCGAGCTCGGCGAGGTGGATGCCGCCCTCCAGGCGCTGCCCGGCGTCGCGGGGGCCGCCGCCGCCGTGCGCACCGCCCGCGGCGGCAACGAGCTCCTGGTCGGTTACGTCGTCACCCAGGAGGGCTGGGACCACGCGGCGGCCGTCGGGAAGCTGCGCGCCGAGCTGCCCGCGGCGCTGGTCCCGCTCCTCGCGCCGGTCGCCGGCCTGCCCACCCGGACCAGCGGCAAGGTGGACCGGGGCGCGCTCCCCTGGCCGCTGGACGGCCTGGAGACCGGCGGTCCGGCCGAGCGGCTCCACGGCACCGAGGCCTGGCTCGCCGAGCAGTGGACGGAGGTCCTCGGCATCCCGGTGGCCGGCGCCTCGGACGACTTCTTCGCGATCGGCGGCAGCAGCCTGGCCGCCGCCCGGCTGACGACGCGGCTGCGTACCCGCTACCCGGGCGCCGCCGTCCTGGACATCTACCAGCAGCCCACCCTGCGCAAGCTGGCCCGCCGTCTGGAGAAGTCGGCGCGGGACGACGGCGCCCGCCGCACGGTCGCGCCGGTGCCGACGCGGGCCAAGGTGATCCAGCTGCTGCTGCTCGTGCCGCTGTTCACGCTGCTGGGGCTGCGCTGGACGGTGGCGCTGGCCGCGCTCGGGAACCTGTTGCCCGCCTTCCCCTGGCTGCCGACGGCCCCTTGGTGGCTGGTCGCGGCCGGTGCCGTCCTGCTGTTCAGCCCGCCGGGCCGGCTGGCGGTCGCCGCGGGCGGGGCGCGGCTGCTGCTGCGCGGTGTGCGGCCCGGTCACTATCCGCGCGGCGGCGGCGTGCACCTGCGGCTGTGGACCGCCGAGCGGCTGGCCGAGTTCAGCGGGGCGACCTCGCTGACCGGGTCCTGGCTGGAGCGGTACGCGCGGGCACTGGGCGCCAGGGTCGGGCAGGACGTCGACCTGCACTCGCTGCCGCCGGTCACCGGCATGCTGAAGCTGGGCCGGGGTGCGGCCGTGGAGTCCGAGGTCGATCTGTCCGGGTACTGGCTGGACGGAGACCTTCTGGAGATCGGCCCGGTGAAGGTCGGCGCGCACGCCGTCGTCGGCACCCGCAGCATGCTCTTCCCGGGTGCCCGGGTCGGCAAGCGGGCCGAGGTGGCACCCGGGTCGGCCGTCACCGGCCAGATCCCGACCGGTCAGCGCTGGGCGGGCGCGCCCGCCGTGAAGCTCGGCAGGGCCAAGCGGAACTGGCCGAAGGACCGGCCGCGGCGCCGGGTGCGCTGGCGGTTCCTGTACGGCGTCTCCGGTGCCGCGCTGACCCTGCTGCCGGTGGTCGCGGGGATCGCCGCGCTCGCCGTGGCCTCGGTGTTCGTGGCGCCCGGTACCGGACTGGGTGCGGCCCTGCGGGGTGCGGCGCTCGCGCTGGTACCGGCCACGCTGGCCTTCGGGCTGGCGTACGCGCTGCTGATCCTGGTCTGCGTGCGGCTGCTGAGCCTGGGCCTGCGCGAGGGCACGCACCCGACGCACGGCCGGGTCGGCTGGCAGGCGTGGACCGTCACGCAGCTGATGGACCGGTCCCGGGAGACGCTGTTCCCGCTGTACGCGGGGCTGGTGACGCCGGTGTGGCTGCGGCTGCTCGGGATGCGGATCGGGCGGGGCGCCGAGGTGTCGACGGTGCTCGCGCTGCCGAGCCTGACCACGGTCGGCGAGGGCGCGTTCCTGGCGGACGACACGCTGACCGCGCCGTACGAGCTGGGCGGCGGCTGGCTGCGGATCGGGCGTGCGGAGATCGGGCGGCGGGCCTTCCTGGGGAACTCCGGGATGACCGCGCCGGGCCGGTCGGTGCCGGACGGCGGCCTGGTGGGGGTGCTGTCGGCGGCGCCGAAGAAGGCGAAGAAGGGCGGCTCCTACCTGGGGCTGCCGCCGGTGCGGCTGCCGCGCAGCGCGAGCGGCGGTGACCGGAGCCGTACGTACGATCCGCCGGCCCGGCTGCTGTGGGCGCGCGCCCTGGTGGAGGCGTGCCGGATCGTGCCGGTGCTGTGCTCGGCGGCGCTGGCGGTGCTGACGGTGGCGGCGCTGTGCGTGCTCGGTGTGTGGGCTCCGCTGCTGTCCGGGCTGGTGCTGCTCGCGGCGGGTGCGGCGGCGGGGCTGGTGTCGGTCGTCGCGAAGTGGCTGCTCGTGGGGCGGCACCGCGGCGGGGAGCACCCGCTGTGGAGCGGCTTCGTGTGGCGCAACGAGCTGGCGGACACCTTCGTGGAGGTGGTGGCCGTGCCGTGGCTGGCCGGTTCGGTTCCGGGTACACCGGTGATGACCGCGTGGCTGCGCGGGCTGGGCGCGCGGATCGGGCGGGGTGCGTGGGTGGAGAGCTACTGGCTGCCCGAGACCGACCTGGTGACCCTGGGGGACGCGGCCACCGTGAACCGTGGCTGCGTGCTCCAGACGCACCTCTTCCACGACCGGATCTTGCGGACGGATACTGTGGTCCTCCGTGAGGGCGCGACGCTGGGCCCTGGCGGGATCGTGCTGCCCGGCAGCACGGTGGGGGCCCGTACGACGCTGGGTCCCGCGTCGCTCGTCATGGCCGCGGAGTCCGTTCCGGACGGCACCCGCTGGCTCGGCAACCCGATCGAGGCATGGCGTCCCTGAGGGCGGGCCGCTCGGGACGGGTGAGCGGTGTTCCGGCACGGAGTGGCAGCGCGGCGCAGGGAGCGGAAACAGCGGTGGCGGTTCAGCGGTCGGCGGGGCAGGACCCGTACTTCCCGGACAACGGTGATCCCCGGTACCGGGTGCACCGCTACGAACTCGTGCTGGACTACCGCCCGGGTCCGAACCGGTTGTCGGGCACGGCCCGCATCAACGCCATAGCGGGCCGTGCGCCGCTCACCGAGTTTCAGCTGAACCTGGCCGACTTCCGGGTGGGCCGGGTCCGGGTGGACGGCCGTCAGCCGCACTACGCGCACCGGGCCGGGAAGCTGCGGGTGCGTCCCGCGAAGCCGGTCCGTGCCGGGGCCGCGTTCACGGTCGAGGTGCAGTGGTCGGGCAACCCCGGGCCGGTCAGCAGCCCGTGGGGCGGGATCGGCTGGGAGGAGCTGGAGGACGGGGCGCTGGTGGCGAGCCAGCCGGTGGGGGCGCCGTCCTGGTACCCGTGCAACGACCGGCCCGCCGACAAGGCGTCGTACCAGATCTCGGTCACCACGCCGTCGGCGTACGCGGTGGTGGCGGGCGGGCGTCTGCTGACCCGGACGACGAAGGCGTCGACGACGACGTGGGTGTACGAGCAGTCCGCGCCCACGTCCAGCTATCTCGTCGGGCTGGCGATCGGCAAGTACCAGACGGTGCTGCTCGGCGATCCCGGACCGGGGGGCGTCCCGCAGCACGGGCACATCCCGGCGCATCTGCTGCCCCGGTTCTCCCGGGACTTCGCCCGCCAGCCCGCGATGATGGAACTGTTCCAGGAGCTGTTCGGCCCGTACCCCTTCGACGAGTACGCCGTGGTGGTCACGGAGGAGGAGCTCGATGTGCCGGTCGAGGCACAGGGGTTGTCCCTGTTCGGCGCCAACCACGTGGACGGGGCGCGGGGTTCGGAGCGGCTGGTCGCGCACGAGCTGGCGCACCAGTGGTTCGGCAACAGTGTGTCCATCGCCGACTGGCGGCACATCTGGCTGAACGAGGGCTTCGCCAAGTACGCGGAGTGGCTGTGGTCCGAGCGTTCGGGTGGCCGCGGGGCCCGTCAGCTCGCCGCCTCCGCCCACCGGTTGCTGTCGTCGCTGCCGCAGGACCTGCGGCTCGCCGACCCGGGCCGCAAGCTGATGTTCGACGACCGGCTCTACGAGCGTGGCGGCCTCGCCGTGCACGCGGTGCGCTGTGCGCTGGGTGACGAGGCGTTCTTCCGGATGCTGCGCGAGTGGACGCGGCTGCACCGGGGTGGTTCCGCGTCGACGGCGGCCTTCACGGCGCACGCCGCGCGGTTCACGGACGAGCCGCTGCACGACCTGTTCACCGCGTGGCTGCACGAGACGCGACTGCCACCGCTGCCCCAGCCGGACGCGCGGGTCGCCGTCTAGCCAGGGCCGGTCCAGCACAATGGTGTCCATGACCTCGCGTTCCTGCCCGTGCGGGCTGTCCGGGCCGTACGAGAAGTGCTGCGGCCGTTTTCACGCCGGTGCGGCCGCGCCGACCGCCGAGGCGCTGATGCGGTCGCGGTACAGCGCGTTCGTGAAGGGCGACGCGGGGTACCTGCTGCGCACCTGGCATCCGCGGACGCGGCCCGCGCTGCTCGACCTCGATCCGGGGATGCGGTGGACGGGGCTGGAGGTGCTGGAGACCACGGACGGGTCGGCCTTCCACTCCACCGGGACGGTGACCTTCCGGGCCTCCTACCGGGGCGGTTCGCTGCGCGAGCGGAGCCGGTTCGAGCGGGTGGGCGGGGCGTGGGTGTACGTGGACGGGGAGTTTCCCGGCGCGTAGGGCCGTCAGGGCGCGAGGATGTCCAGTTCGTGGAGGGCGCCCACGGTGATCTCCCTGGTCAGCTGCTCCGCGCGGGGGGCGTCGCCGGCCCGGATCGCCTCGGCGAGCTGGACGTGGAGGGTGACGGCGGCCGGGTCGGGTTCCTCGAACATGACCTCGTGGTGGGTGCGGCCGGCCAGGACCTCGGCGACGACGTCGCCGAGGCGGGCGAACATCTCGTTGCCGGAGGCGGTCAGGACCACCCGGTGGAAGGCGATGTCGTGGACGAGGTACTCCTCGAGCCTGCGGCCGCGTGAGTTGGCCACCATGCCGAGGGCGCACGCGGTGAGTTCGGCGCACTGTTCGGCCGTGGCGTTCCGCGCGGCGAGGGCCGCCGCCACCGGTTCGACCGCGGAGCGCAGGACGGTCAGCGAGCGCAGCTGGTGCGGGCGGTCGGCGCCCGCCAGACGCCAGCGGATGACCTGCGGATCGTAGACGTTCCACTCGGACCTGGGACGGACCGTCACGCCCACCCGGCGGCGGGACTCGACCAGATGCATGGACTCCAGCACGCGCACCGCCTCGCGCATCACGGAACGCGACACGTCGAAGCGCTGCGCGAGTTCGTCCGTGCGCAGGACGCTGCCCGGAGGGTACTCGCCCGCGGTGATGGCAGGGCCGAGGGTGTCCAGTACATGGCCGTGCAGCCCCCGGCCCGCTGTGCTCATGCACTCAGCGTACGCGGTGGATCACCGAGCCAAAAAGTCAGACTTATTTGTCACAGACTCTTGAATTCGTCGTACCTAATCGGTTTCAGTGTCGTCGGCGTCCGTTGACGCCAGAGGTCGACGAAGACAGCGAGGCTTCAGATGCGTACCCCCCACGTCGTCGTGGTGATGGGCGTCGCCGGCACGGGCAAGACCACGATCGGTCCGCTGCTCGCCGCCCGGCTCGGCGTTCCCTACGCCGAGGGCGACGACTTCCACCCGCAGGCCAACATCGCCAAGATGGCGGCCGGCACCCCGCTCGACGACACCGACAGGTGGCCGTGGCTCGACGCCATCGGCGCGTGGACGCACGGGCGGGACGGGCGCGGTGGGGTGGTCAGCTGCTCGGCGCTGAAGCGGTCCTACCGCGACCGGCTCAGGGCGACGGCTCCCGGCGTCGTGTTCGTGCACCTGGCGGGCGAACGGTCGCTGATCGAGGACCGCATGACGCATCGTCAGGGGCACTTCATGCCCACCGCGTTGCTCGACTCCCAGTTCGCCACCCTCGAGCCGCTCCAGGCGGACGAGGCGGGCGTCGTCGTCGACGTCTCCGGCAGCCCGGAGGCCATCACCGACCGGGCCGCGAGGGCGCTCGACGAGCTCCCCGGCCCGGCGGTCCGGTAACACCCCGCTCCCCTCGTCGCTCCCGTCCCTTTCACCTCACCTCGTTCCCGTTCCCCCTCATCTGCAAGGAAACCCGTGACCAGACTCAGCGTCGAGATGCTGGCAGCGGACGCGCCCGCGCCGATCACCTCGGCCGGCCACGCCCAGCTGGGCATCGCCGTCCTCGTGGGCATCGCCGTCATCGTCCTGCTCATCACCCGGTTCAAGCTGCACGCCTTCCTGGCGCTGACCATCGGGTCGCTGGCGCTCGGGGCGGCCGCCGGAGCGCCCCTGGACAAGGCCATCACCAGCTTCACCACCGGTCTGGGCAGCACGGTGGCCGGTGTCGGTGTGCTGATCGCTCTCGGCGCGATCCTCGGCAAGCTGCTCGCCGACTCCGGCGGCGCGGACCAGATCGTCGACACGATCCTCGCCAGGGCCGGAGGGCGGGCGATGCCGTGGGCGATGGTGCTGATCGCCTCGGTGATCGGCCTGCCGCTGTTCTTCGAGGTCGGCATCGTGCTGCTGATACCGGTGGTGCTGATGGTCGCCAAGCGCGGCAACTACTCGCTGATGCGGATCGGTATCCCGGCGCTGGCCGGCCTGTCCGTGATGCACGGGCTGGTGCCGCCGCACCCCGGTCCGCTGGTCGCGATCGACGCCGTCAAGGCCAACCTCGGCGTGACGCTGGCGCTGGGCATCCTCGTCGCCGTGCCCACGGTGATCATCGCCGGCCCGCTGTTCTCGAAGGTCGCCGCCCGCTGGGTGGACGTACCGGTTCCGGACCGGATGCTGCCGCCGCGCGCCTCCGAGGAGCTCGAGCGGCGTCCCGGCTTCGTGCCCACGCTGGCCACCGTGCTGCTGCCGGTCGTCCTCATGCTCGCCAAGGCGCTGGTCGATCTCGTCGTGGACGACCCGGCGAACACCACCCAGCGGGTCTTCGACGTCATCGGCTCGCCGCTGATCGCGCTGCTCGCGGCCGTCATCGTCGGCATGTTCACGCTCGGCCGGCCGGCCGGGTTCTCCAGGGAGCGGATCTCGCGGACCGTCGAGAAGGGCCTGATGCCGATCGCGGGCATCCTGCTCATCGTCGGCGCGGGCGGTGGCTTCAAGCAGACGCTGATCGACTGCGGGGTGGGCCAGATGATCCTGGACATCTCCAAGGACTGGTCGATCCCGGCACTGCTGCTGGCCTGGCTGATCGCGGTGGCGATCCGGCTGGCGACCGGTTCGGCGACGGTGGCGACCGTCTCGGCGGCAGGCCTTCTCGCCCCGCTGGCGGCCGACATGTCGACCACGCACACCGCCCTGCTCGTCCTCGCCATCGGCGCCGGCTCGCTGTTCTTCAGCCATGTCAACGACGCCGGGTTCTGGCTGGTCAAGGAGTACTTCGGGCTGAGCGTCGGCCAGACGGTCAAGACCTGGTCGGTCATGGAGACGATCATCTCCGTGGTCGCCGGCGGGCTGGTCCTCCTGCTGTCCCTGGTGATCTAGGGCATGTGCGTCGGCTGGGGCCCGGACGGCGTCCAGGTCAACGGCCTCGGCCCCCGGCTGCCTGGAGACCGAGCCGACCAGGCCCTTCGTCGAGGACGAGGAGTTCAGCGCCTGGGTGCGGCGACGCACCCCGGCCGGCCGGTGGGGCCGTGCCGAGGACCTGGTGGGCGGGCTGCTGTTCCTCGCCTCGCCCGCGGCGGACCTCGTCAGCGGGCAGGTGCCGTACGTCGACGGCGGCATGACGAGCGTCCTGTGACCTCCGGGGCGACGACGGTGCCCGGCTGCGTGATCCACGGTCCGGGCGGTCGCCGCGTCGAGGAACCGCCGGCGCCCGGGCCGGGTGCCGGCGCCGGCGAGGCGGGCCACCGGCCGGCCGGTGGCCGCGGGCCACGGCGACGACGAGCCGGCCGGGCCACGGTCCCGTAGGCCGGTCCGGGCGGACAGGCCGAAGGTCAGGGCCGCCACAGCGGGTGTTCGCGCTCCGCCCACTCCCGGCTCACCGACCCGGTGCGCAGACCACGGCGGGCCTCGGGGTCGGCCAGGGCCATGCCGATGTGGCCGGCCAGCACGACTCCGATGGTCAGGGCCAGCCAGTCGTGCACGAAGGTCGCGCCGGTCCGCCACATCAGCGGGGTGAGGTGGGTGAACCACATCATCAGGCCGGTGCCGAGCATCACCAGCGTCGCGCCGGCGATCCAGGCGGCGTAGATCTTCTGCCCGGCGTTGAACTTGGCCGCCGGGCGTGCTTCGGGCCGCCGGTCGCGGCGCAGCGCGGCGCGCAGCCAGAGCCGGTCGTGCGGGCCGAAGCGGTTGAGGAAGCCGAGGTCGGCGCGGAAGGCGCGGGAGGCGAGGCCGATCAGGACCGGTGCGGGCAGGGCGAGGCCGACGCACTCGTGGATGCGCACGACCAGCTCGCGGCGGCCGACGAGCACGGCCAGCTGGGGGATGTAGAGGCAGGCCGCCGTGGCGACGCACACGCCCATCAGCACGGCCGTCGTCCGGTGCACCCATCGCTCGGCCCGGCCGAAGCGGTGGACCCGCGCGCTCGGCGGGGCGGGGGTCTCAGCTCGTAGGCTCATCAGTCCGTCCGTTCGAACGGCCCACCCAGGCGTCGACGTCGTAGCCCAGCTTCTCCCAGTAGCCCGGCTGCACGCGGTCCGTGACGGTGATGCCGGAGAGCCACTTGGCGGACTTGTAGAAGTACATGGGCGCCGCGTACAGGCGGACCGGGCCGCCGTGGTCGTGGCCGATGTCCTTGTCCTGCATGCGCAGGGCGACCAGCATGTCGGGGCGGCGGGCCTGGTCCAGGGTGAGGCTCTCGGTGTACGCGCCGTCGAAGCAGGTGAAACGGATCGCCTTCGCGTCGTCGCGCACGCCTGCCGCGTCCAGCAGGTGCGCGAGGCGGACGCCTTCGAAGGGGGTGTCGGGGACGCGCCAGCCGGTGACGCACTGCACGTCCTTGACCAGCCGGGTCTGCGGCAGGGCGCGCAGGTCGGCCAGGGTGTAGGTGCGGGGGTGGTCGACGAGGCCGTCGACCTTGAGCCGGTAGTCCGTGGGGCCCTTGTGCGGGACGGAGGCGGTCACCGAGTAGTAGCGGAAGCCGCCGCCGTTCGGCAGGAGGCCGGTCAGGCCCGTCGGGTCCTTGCCGGACACCGTGCCCAGGAAGGACTCCATGCCGTGCTGAAGGGTGGGCGCGGCGAGCACGCCCAGTGCGCCGAGGCCGAGGGTGCCGAGGAAGATGCGGCGGCCGATGGGGCGGCCCTCTTCCTCGGGTTGTCCGGGGTTCACCTTCTCATTCGAGCACTCCCGCGGTCCCGCGGGCCACTGATCACGGATTCCCGTCAGGATTCCGTAATCACTTCTGATGGACGTCCATCACTTCTCATGGACGTCTCACGAAGACGCGCCTCACGGACGTCTCATGGAGATGCGTCGGGTGCGGGACGCGTCAGTGGCCGTCAGTGGCCGAGGATCCGGCCGCGGGCCGCGCGGAAGGCGGTGCGCGGGTCGCGGTCCGGGTACGACCAGGGTGCCGGGGTGGCGTGCCGGCCGATGCGCTGGAACAGGGCGGCGGCCTCGGCGGTCCGCTCCTGGCAGGCCATGGCGTGGGCGAGGAAGTTCAGGTCGACGTGCCGGCGCGGGTGGTCGTCGTGCTCCCACTCCAGCCACCAGTCGAACGCGGCGCGGGTCTCCTGCCGGGCCCGGCTCCCCGTCCAGTGGGCGGAGTCGGCCGGGTCGGCGGGCTCCAGGCCGGCCGTGGCCAGCACGCGGTAGCGCTCGGCGCGGGCGACCACGGGCAGGAGGGCGAGCGGGGAGTCGGCGGGGGCCCGGGCGGCGGTGCGTTCGGCGACGTCGTACACCTCGTGCGGGGCGTCCGGGCCGCGGTCGGTCGGGCGCTCGGCGAGGCGGGCGAGCATCAGGTGGTGGGCGTGGTGGTGCTCGGGGTGGCGGGCGCGCACCTCGCCGAAGATCCGGGACACCGTGTCGTCGCTGCCGGCGGCCCGCTCGAGCAGGAGCAGGCCGAGCCACGGGGTGGGGTCGGCGGGCGCCAGCGCGGCCGCGGCACGGCAGGCGTCCCGGGCCGGGCCGCGGCCCTCCTTGCCGCGCAGGGCGCGGTGGACGAGGGCCAGGGCGAGGAGCGCGGCGGCGTCGGCGGACCGGGGCTCGGCGCTCAGCCAGTCGCGGGACCAGGCGGCGGCGTACGGGCTCTGGGCGAGGACGGTGATGCGGTGTCCCCGCCGGTCCCAGTCGTCCCCGGTGCGCAGCAGCAGCGCTCGGGCGCCCTGGCGGCGGCCCTGCGCGAGGGCGGCGCGGGCGGCGACCAGTTCGGTGTCGTCGTGCGCGGGATCGAAGTCGGGGGCGGCGCCCCGGGCGGGCGGCGAAGCGGTCCCCGGCCCGGGCGCGGGCGTGCCGTCGTGGGGCGGGACGGGTGCCGGGCCGGGGCGGTCGGTGGGGTGCGTGCCGGTGGGCGCGGTGCCGAGGACGACCGTGTCGGTGGTGCCGCGGGGTACGCGGGGGCGGCCTGGGGGTGGCGGGGGTGGGGACAGCGGGGGCCTTCCTCGGGGCGGGACTCGTCGTCGGCGCCCGGATGGATGGCGGGCCAGCATCGACCGATGACGCACAGCAAACCCTCAGCCAACAGTTGTCGTCAAGCGATGACGAGGCGTTACACGCGTCAACCACCTTTCCCCGTGGGCCAGTTGTGATCCACTCGGCCGCCGCGACCGTGCCGGGGACACCGTGTCGCCGGTCACCCTGTGGCGTGTGCCATGGCGCCGGCGGCCGGGCCGACGGACCATGGCGGCACGGTCCCGCACACCGCCCGCGCATCCCCCGGGCACCGTGAGCGAGTCGACTGCCCGGTTCCGGGTACTCCCAGGGACGACGTCGACCCGGGAGCGCTACAGTCGGCCACTACGCACTCCGTGGCCCGACCGGATGATCGAGGTACGCAGCGTGTCGGTTCTGGTTCTGATTCTCGCCGTGGGCGCGGCCTGTTGCCTGGGCTTCGGGTTCGTACTCCAGCAGGCCGCCGCCCAGCGGGCGCCGCTCAGCGACTTCCTGTCGTTCCGGCTGCTGCTCGACCTGATGAGAGTGCCCAGTTGGCTGGGCGGCATAGGCCTGATGGTGGCCGGCATGGTCCTGGGCGCGATCGCCCTGGGCCAGGGTGAGATCTCCCTGGTGGAGCCGCTGCTCGCGACGAACCTGCTGTTCGCCCTCGCCCTGTCCCGGTACCGGACCCGGCAGGTCCTCGGACGCCAGGGCTGGGCGGGGCTCGTGCTGCTCGCGGGAGGCGTGAGCGCGTTCATCCTGGCCGGCCGGCCACGCGGCGGGACCGCCGTCGCCGACCCGGTCCGGCACTGGCTGATCATCGGCGTCATGGTCGGCGTCGCCCTGGTGCTGACGACGTACGCCAAACGCTCGCGGCTGAGCTGGGGCCCGGTTCTGCTGGCGTGCGCGGCCGGGCTCCTGTACGGCGTGCAGGACGCGCTCACCCGGGTGAGCGGGGAGCGCTTCTCCGAGGGCGGGTTCGCCGAGGTGTTCACCGGCTGGCAGCCTTACGGGGTGGTCGCACTCGGTGTGACCGGGTTGGTCCTCGTACAGAGCGCGTTCGAGACCGCCCCGCTGCGCATGTCGCTGCCGGCGCTCACCGCGACCCAGCCGCTGGCCGGGATCCTGTGCGGGGTGGGCTTCCTCGGCGACCGGCTGCGCACCGACACCGGGGCGCTGGTCTGGGAGGCAGCGGGCCTGGCGGCGATCGTCGCGGGGATCATGCTGCTGGGGCTGCACCCGGCGATGCCGCGCGGCACGGCGGAGGGGGAGCCGGCGCGGGATCTCCAGCGCCGCTGACCCCGGCCCGGCTCTGCGGCCCGGCTCCCCTGCGGGGCCGGTCCGGCTCCCGTCCTGCTTCCCCCGCCTGCCATCCGTCCTGCTTTCATGGGGCCATGAGCGCTGCTGACGAGATCCTCGACATCGTCGACGAGAACGACCAGGTCATCGGGCAGTACCCGCGCGGGGAGGCGTACGCGCGCGGACTGCGCCACCGCTGCGTGTTCGTCCAGGCCCGGGACCCGGCCGGCCGGCTCTTCGTCCACCGGCGTACGCCGACCAAGCTGGTGTTCCCCTCCCTCCACGACATGTTCGTCGGGGGTGTCGTCGGGGCGGGCGAGTCCTACGACGACGCGGCGCTCCGGGAGGCGGAGGAGGAGCTGGGGGTGAGCGGGCTGCCCCGGCCCTCGTTCCTGTTCAAGTTCCTGTACGACGACGGGGCCGGGCAGAGCTGGTGGTCGGCGGTGTACGAGGTCCGCTGCCAGGCTCCGGTGCGGCCGCAGGCGGAGGAGGTCGCCTGGTACGGCTTCCTGCCCGAGGAGGAGGTGGAGCGGCGGCTCGGCACCTGGGAGTGGGTGCCGGACGGGCTGGCGGCGTACGAGCGGCTGAGGGCGTTCCGGGCGGCTCGGTGACCCCCCGGTAAGGTCGGTCGTGTGATCGAGTTCGTACGGAACGTCCGGTTGTGGTGCGCGCCGGAGCAGGTACGCGAGGAGGGCAGTACGCCCGACTACCGGTTCTCGCTGGCGAACGAGCGCACCTTCCTGGCCTGGCTGCGGACCGCGCTGGCGCTGATCGGCGGAGGGTTCGCGGTGGACCAGTTCCTGCCCGGCCTGCGCTGGGCCTGGCGCGTCGGGCTGGCGCTGGCCCTGCTCGGGGCGGGTGTGCTGTGCTCGCTCAGGGCGGTGAACCACTGGGTGCGCTGTGAGCAGGCCATGCGCCGGGGCGAGGACCTGCCCGCCTCCCGGTTCCCCGCCGTGCTGAGCCTGGTCATCGCGGTGGTGGCCGTCGCCATGGTCGTGGTCGTGCTGGCGGGGCGGGCCGGTTGACGGCCGGGCGGGACCCCGGGCTGCAGCCGGAGCGCACCCGGCTCGCCTGGCGGCGCACGACACTGTCGTACACGGTCGCCTCCGTACTGGCCGTGAAGAGCGCGCTGGACGGCGGGGTCTCCGCCACCGAGATCGTGTCCTGCGCCCTGTGCGGCGTCTTCTGGGTGGGCTTCCTGCTGCTCGCCCAGTACCGTATCCACGCGCTCATGGACCCGGCCGGCCGGATGGCCGCGCTCGCCCCCCGCCATGCCCTGGCGGCGGTGCTGTGCACGGTGGCGATCGTGGTGTGCGCCGCCGCGCTGGTCGTGTAGGGCTGGTGTCCGGAACCCGCTACCGCCCGGTGTCCGGTTCCGTCTCCACCGTCATCCCGTACCCCCGCGGGCGAGCAGCGTGACGGCCCCCCGGGTGACCGTCGGCCTGTCGTGGCGCCGGTCACGTTCGGCCCGCCCACTGGACGGCATACCGACCGGTCGGCATCATGAGACGTGTCTTGTTCACCCGTTCGTTGGAGCGACGCATGAGCCCCGATCACCCGCCCGGACTCGATCTCGACCGGCTGCGCGGCCTGCTCGACCGGGAGCGGCCCGGCCTGGTGACCGGCCCGCTGACCGGCCGGCTGATCGAGGGCGGACGGTCGAACCTCACCTACGCGGTCTCCGACGGCACCTCCCGGTGGGTGGTACGGCGGCCCCCGCTGGGCCATGTGCTGGCCACGGCGCACGACATGAAGCGCGAGCACCGCGTGATCAGCGCCCTGTACCCGACGGACGTGCCGGTGCCGCGCCCGGTGCTGCTGTGCGAGGACCCCGGGAACGGGGCGGCGCCCGGGGCCCCGTTCTACGTGATGGAGTTCGTCGAGGGCACCCCGTACCGCTCGGTGGACCAGCTCGCCCCACTGGGCGAGGAGCGCACCCGGAACGCGGTGCTGTCCCTGGTCGACACCCTGGTGGAGCTGCACGCGGTGGAGCCCGCCGAGGTGGGCCTGGCGGACTTCGGCCGGCCCGAGGGCTTCCTCGACCGGCAGCTGCGCCGCTGGGGCAAGCAGCTGGACGCCTCGCGCAACCGCGAGCTGGCCGGGATCGACGAGCTGCACGCCCTGCTCGCCCGGCGGCTGCCGCACTCCCCCGCACCCACCGTCGTGCACGGCGACTACCGCCTCGACAACGTCCTGATCGGTCCGGACGACACGATCAGGGCGATCCTGGACTGGGAGATGTCCACGCTCGGCGACCCGCTCACCGACCTGGGCCTGCTGGTGATGTACAGCCGGCCGCTGGGCATGCCCCGATCGCCGGTCTCCACCACCGCCGAGGCCCCCGGCCACCCGTCCCCCGCCGAGCTGATCGAGCGGTACGCCGCGCGTTCGGGCCGGGACGTCTCGGCCGTCTCCTGGTACACGGCGTTCGCCTGGTTCAAGCTGGCCGTGATCCTGGAGGGCATCCACTACCGCTACACCCTGGGCCAGACGGTCGGGAGCGGCTTCGACCGCATCGGCGAGCTCGTGCCCGTCTTCATCCACCACGGACTGACCACTCTTCAGGAAGGCTGACCGGCATGGACTTCGCGTTCGACGCGCGTACGGAGGAACTGCGCGCCAGGCTCCTCGCCTTCATGGACGAGCACGTCTACCCGGCCGAGCCGGTCGCCGAGGAGCAGCGGGCCGCGCTGGCCTCGCCGTGGGACACCCCGGCCGTGGTCGAGGAACTCAAGGCGGAGGCCCGCAGGCAGGGCCTGTGGAACCTCTTCCTGCCCGACGCCGAGTACGGGGCGGGGCTGACGAACCTCCAGTACGCGCCGCTGGCCGAGATCACCGGCCGCTCCCCGCACCTCGCGCCCACCGCGCTGAACTGCGCCGCGCCCGACACCGGCAACATGGAGATGCTGGCGCAGTTCGGCGACGAGCGGCAGCGCAAGCAGTGGCTGGAGCCGCTGCTCGCCGGTGAGATCCGCTCGGCGTTCGCGA
Source organism: Streptomyces sp. NPDC004542 (assembly GCF_040610035.1). Taxonomy (NCBI): domain Bacteria; kingdom Bacillati; phylum Actinomycetota; class Actinomycetes; order Kitasatosporales; family Streptomycetaceae; genus Streptomyces; species Streptomyces sp. NPDC004542. The sequence continues at coordinate 33,524 of NZ_JBEXLP010000046.1, read as the reverse complement.
TGACCGAGCCGGAGGTGGCCTCCTCCGACGCCACGAACATCACCACCCACATCGAGCGGGACGGCGACGAGTACGTCATCACGGGCCGCAAGTGGTACATCTCCGGGGCGATGAACCCGGACTGCGGGATCTTCATCGTGATGGGCAAGACCGACCCGGACGAGCCGGACATCCGCCGCCAGCAGTCCATGGTCCTGGTCCCCCGCGACACGCCGGGTGTCACGGTGCGGCGGGCCATGCGGGTGTTCGGTTACGAGGACCACTCCCACGGCGGCCACGCCGAGGTGGTCTTCGACCACGCGCGCGTGCCGGTCACCCAGCTGATCGGCGAGGAGGGCGGCGGCTTCGCCATCGCGCAGGCCCGGCTCGGTCCCGGCCGCATCCACCACTGCATGCGGCTGATCGGCATGGCCGAGCGGGCGATCGAGCTGATGTGCAGGCGGGCCGTGGCCCGCACGGCCTTCGGCAAGGCGCTCGCCCAGCAGGGCGTGGTCCACAACTGGATCGCCGACGCCCGGGTGACGGTGGAGCAGCTGAGGCTGCTGGTGCTCAAGACCGCCTGGCTGATGGACACCGTCGGGAACCGGGGCGCCCACGCGGAGATCCAGGCCATCAAGATCGCCACGCCCCGCGCGGTGGTCGACATCATCGACCGTGCCATCCAGTTGCACGGCGCGGGCGGTTTCGGCCAGGACTTCCCCCTCGCCGAGCTGTACGCGAGCGCCCGCACCCTGATGATCGCGGACGGCCCCGACGAGGTGCACCAGCGGTCGCTGGCGCGGCGGGAGCTGAAGAAGTACCTGTGAGGCACGGGCAGCGGGTACGGGTGAGGGGCGGTCGCCGTGGGCGACCGCCCCTCACCCGTCATGGGCGCCCTTTCAGGGCCGCAGCGCCCGCAGCAGCAGGTCGGCGAGGTGGTCGGCGACCTCCTGGGGGGTGAGCGGGCCGTCGGGGCGGTACCACGTGGACAGGTGGTGGACCGAGCCGAAGTGGTAGTCCACCACGAGGTCGGCGGGGGTCGCCGTGGAGAAGACGCCCTCCCGCTGCCCCTCCTCGATCAGCGCGCGGAAGCGTTCGTGGTAGCGCCGGCGCTCGGCGCGCACCTGCTTGTTCTTCTCCGGGCTCAGGTGGTGCATGGAGCGGAAGAAGATCGACGCGTCGTCGAGGTTCTCGATGGTGGTGACCACGACGTCGGCCGCCGCCGCCCGCAACCGCTTCTCGACGGGCTCGTCGGCGTTCGCGAACGCGTCCAGGCGCTCCTGCTGCACCCGCAGCACGCGCGCGTACACCTCGTGCAGCAGGTCGTCCTTGGAGCCGAAGTAGTGGTACAGCGCCCCCTTGGTGACGCCGGCCGCCTCCACGATCTCCTGCACCGAGGTGCGGTCGTAGCCCTGCTCGGCGAAGAGCCGGGTGGCGGCGGCGAGCAACCGCTGCGGGACGGGGGTCCCGTCTCCGTCCGTCGTCCTGGGCACTGCCGCCACCTGCCTTTCCGTAGTTCTTCAGTTCTTGCGTGGTTCTACCGGCTGTCGTGCGCGCGGGAGCGCAGTTCCCGACGCAGGATCTTCCCACTCGCCGTCTTGGGCAGGTCGGGCAGGATCTCCACCTGCCGCGGGTACTTGTAGGCCGCCAGTCTCTCCTCGCAGTAGGCGGCCAGTGCGCCGGGGTCCGTCTCGGCTCCGGGGCGCAGGCTGATGTACGCCTTGACGGTCTCGCCACGATAGCCGTCCGGTACCCCGACCACGGCCGCCTCGCGCACTGCCGGGTGGCTGTAGAGGACGTCCTCGACCTCGCGCGGCCACACCTTGAAGCCGGACGCGTTGATCATGTCCTTCTTGCGGTCGACGACGTACAGCCAGCCCCGCTCGTCCATGAAGCCGATGTCGCCGGTGCGCAGTTCGCCTCCGGGAAAGGTCTCGGCGGTGGCGTCGGGCCGGCGCCAGTAGCCGGGCACCACCTGTGGCCCGCGCACGACGATCTCGCCCTGCTCGCCGAAGGGCACCTCCGCGCCCCGGTCGTCGACGATCCGGACGACCGTGTCCGGGCCGGGCACGCCGACGGCCAGCGTGCCTGAGACCGGGTCGACGGGCGCCTCCCGGCCGGGCGGCACGCTGGCGCAGGGCGCGGTGCACTCCGTCAGCCCGTAGCCGTTGCGGATGTACGGCCCGAAGCCCGCCCGGAACTTCTCCACCAGGGCGGGCGGCAGGGGCGCGCCGCCCGAGGAGATGACGTGGAAGGAGGAGAAGTGCCCGGGGGTGACGGCCGGGTGGGCGGCCAGCGCCATGAAGGCGGTCGAGGGGCCGACCGTGTAGTGCGGCCGGTGCTCGGCGAACGCGTCCAGGACGACCCCGGGTTCGAAGCGGTAGGCCAGCACCAGCGTGCCCGTGCTGTTCAGACAGGCCCCGAGCTCGCAGACCATCCCGGTGATGTGGAACAGCGGGGCCAGCGCGAAGTAGACCGGCGCGGCGGGCAGGCCGAGGCCGGTGCGCTGCCGCTCGGCGTTGTACATGATGTTGCCGTGCGTGTTGGTAGCGCCCTTGGGGGTGCCGCTGGTGCCCGAGGTGTAACTGATCAGGGCGATGTCGTCCGGGCCCGGGTCGCGGTCCCCGGGTGCCGTGCCGCCCTGCCGGGCGACGGTCGCCAGGTCGTCGGCGTCCGGGGCCTGGGGCAGCCGCTCGAAGGAGAGCACACGCGCGTCGTCGCGGGTCTGGAAGTCCAGCTCGCAGGCGGTGAGCACGATCCGCACGGGCGAGCCGGCGGCCGTGTCCCGCAGGTACGACTCCCAAGCCCGGTCGGCGCAGACCAGGGCGGTCACCTCGGCGTCCCGCAGGACGTGGGAGACCTCGCCGGACTTGTACATCGGGTTGACGGGGACGACGGTCGCGCCCGCCTTCCAGGCGCCGAGCAGGGCGAGCACGAAGTGCGGGGAGTTCTGCAGGAGGACGGCGACGCGGTCGCCGCGCCCGAGTCCGCGGGCGGCGAGGTGCCCGGCGACGGAGTCGCTGAGCTCGTCGGCCTCGCGGTAGGTCAGGCGGGCGTCGAAGTAGGTGAGGAACGTGCGGTCCGGGGCCTCGGCGACCGCGCGGCGCAGGGCGTGCACGAGGGAGTCGGCGGGGTCGACCGGGGCGCGCTGGGCGTCGTCCAGGAGGCCCAGCCAGGGCTTGGCCGCGTAGCGGGACCCGGTCACCGGACCTCCTCCCACTGGCGCTGGATGTGGTTCATGCCGCCGAGCCAGCGGTCGGGGTCGGTGGCCCGCGCCCGGTAGTACGCGGCCACCTCGGGGTGCGGCAGGATCAGGAAGCGGTCCTCCTCGATGCCCTTGAACAGGGCGTCCGCCACGTCGTCCGGCTCGATCGCGGTGGGCTTGAGCACGATGTCCCCCGCGCTGCCGGTCGCGGCCAGCATGTCGGTGCGGACGCCCTGCGGGCAGATCGCGTGCACCTTCAGGCCCCGGTGGCGGTAGGTGAGCGACAGCCACTCGGCGAAGGCGAGCGCGCCGTGCTTGGTGACGCTGTAGGAGGGGGCGCCGATCATGGTGAGGAGCCCGGCGGCCGAGACGGTGGAGACGAACCGGCCGCGGCCGCGCTCGAGCCATTCGGGCAGCAGCGCGTGGGCCGCGCGGACGTGGGCCATCACGTTGACGTCCCAGGACAGCGCCCAGGACCGTTCGTCGAGCGGCTCGCCGGCGCCCGTGTCCTCGAAGGCGACGCCCGCGTTGGCGCAGAAGACGTCGACCGTGCCGCCGAGCGCGTCCCGGGCCTCGGTGACGATCGCGGAGGCGTCGCCCGGCACCGCGGTGCCGCCGATCTCCGCGGCGACGGCCTCGGCCCGCCCGGCGTCCAGGTCGTTGACCACGACCCGGGCCCCTTCGGCGGCGAACCTGCGGGCCAGCGCGGCCCCGATGCCGCCACCCGCTCCGGTGACGACCACTCCCGCATCCTGCACGGCTTCCACCATCGGTCTCCTTCGACACGACGCGACTCGGCTCTGCCGCGTCAGACTAACCAGTCGGTATGTGTAAAAGGAAGGGTGACCCGGCCACACTCGGCATGTACCTTCCCCCCTCACGGAGGCCGCCCATGCGCCTGGCCAGACGGAGTCTTCTCGCATCGGCCACGATGGCAGCGGTGCCCGCGGCGCCGGTCACGACCGGACCCGGCACGCGGATGCGCACCGGATTCGACCACCTCTCCGCCGACGGCTACACCCTCCTGTCCGGCCAGAAGACGGGCGTCGTCACCAACCCCACCGGCGTCACCCGCGACGTGCGGCACATCGTCGACGTCATGCACGCGGACCCCCGCGTCCGGCTGACGGCGGTCTTCGGCCCCGAGCACGGGTTCCGGGGCACCGCACAGGCGGGCGGCTCCGAGGGCCGCTACGACGATCCGGTGACCGGGCTGCCGGTCTACGACACCTACCTCAAGAGCGGGCAGCCGCTGGCCGACGTCTTCACCGCGTCGGGCGTGGACACCGTCGTCTTCGACATCCAGGACGTCGGGGCGCGCTTCTACACCTACATCTGGACCCTGTACGACTGCATGGAGGCCGCCGCGCTGGCCGGCAAGCGGTTCGTGGTGCTGGACCGGCCGAACCCGGTGACCGGGCGGGCGGCCACCGGGCCGGTGCTGCACCGGGAGTTCGCCAGCTTCGTCGGGCGGCAGCCGATCGCCCAGGCGCACGGGATGACGGTGGCCGAGCTCGCGCGATTGTTCGACGCGGAGTTCCTGGGTGGCCGGGTGGCGCTGGAGACCGTGCTCATGACGGGCTGGCGGCGGTCGGAGTTCCACGACGCCACCGGGCTGCCCTGGGTGCCGCCGAGCCCGAACATGCCGACCCCGGACACGGCGCTGGTGTACTCGGGGACCTGCCTGTTCGAGGGGACGAACCTGTCGGAGGGGCGCGGCACGACCCGGCCCTTCGAACTGCTGGGGGCGGAGGGCATCGACGGGCGGTGGGCGGCCGCGGTGAACGAACTGGGGCTGCCGGGCGTGCGCCTGAGGGAGGCGTACTTCGCGCCGACGTTCTCCAAGTTCCAGGGCAAGACCGTCGGCGGGGTGCAGATCCATGTGCACGACCGGGCCGCGTACGACCCGGTGCGGACCGGGATCGCGCTCCTGGTGACCGCGAAGAAGGTCTGGAGCGGCTTCGCCTGGCGGTCCGACGACTGGATCGACAAGCTCACGGGATCCGCGCGGGTCCGCACGATGATCGACGCCGGGGCGGGTCCGGACGAGGTGACCGGCGCCTGGCAGGAGGAGCTGGCGGCGTTCCGATCGATCCGGAAGGAGTACCTCCGTTACGGCTGAGCCGTGGCGTATGGCCAACCCCGGCCTCCGGCAGGACGGGGCGCGATGGGCCACGACGGGGTGCAGGCCGTGCCGGGCACGTGCGCGCTGACGCTCGCCGAGGCGCTGGGGGTCCGCTGCCCGGCTCGGGACGCGTGAACGTCGACGCGGCGGCGGTCGTCCGGCGCGGCGGACCACCGGCGGGCGCGCACAGCGACATCGTGCACCCGGAACTGGCCCGGGTGGTACCGGCGGCGGGGCGCATCACCTGACCCCGCCGCCGGCCCGCTGTCACGGCGTCATGGCCTCACCGGTGCGAGGTGTACTCCACGACCTGCTGGAAGGTCGGCCGGTTCTGCCAGCTGATGCTGCCGTGCTTGATGCCGCCCAGGGTGCGTTGGACGATCGAGTCGGCGCACCACTGGTCACCCGCCGAGCACTGGTCGTCGCCGGGGTAGACCTGGGCCGCGGTCATCCCGGCCGCCGTCTTCAGCGTGCTGATGAGGACGTCACGGCAGGAGCCGAGGCTGCCGCCGCCGCAGTACTGCCGCGCGAGGCCGCCCTGCACGGACTCACCGAGCACCGCCCGGATGTCCTTGTCGACATAACTCCACCAGCCGTACTGGAAGGAGCTTCCGGCGTGCGAACCGGTCGGGCCGTGCCCCGCGGACGGCGCCTCGTCGACGGGCAGGTTGTCGCTGAAGGCGGTGTAGAGGTCGCTGCCCAGTCCGGGCTCGAACTCGGCCTTCACCAGCAGCGGCCACCAGGCGTCCAGGATCCGGATCGCGTCGGCGTCGGCGTACTTCTTGGAGCCCGCCGAGGTCTCCGTGCGCTTGGCGCCGGCCGTCACCCAGGCCTGGAGCTTGCTCACCGCCGCCGCGGCCGTGGAGTCGGTCACCGTGGAGCTGTTCACGACCTTCAGCAGCTTCGGCAGCACGTCCTCGGCCCGCAGGTCGGCGAGGGCGGCGTCCGCCATGGCCTGCACCAGCTCGGTACGGGTCACCCCGCCCGCCGCGACCAGCTTCTTCACCCGGTCCTCGAGCAGGTTGCCGCGGTGCACGGACCCCTCGCCCCAGGGGGCGGCGGCGTAGTCCTCGGCCTGCTTGTTGTTCCAGGAGATGTAGTAGTCCTGGTCGATGGAGTTGGGGTGGGCGGAGGCCGGGGTGTAGGCGGCCGTGTTGGTGGCCGGGTCCCAGTTCTTCCACTCGTACGCCGCCTGTCCCCACACCGGGAACTCGGCGTCGACGCCGCTCGCGCGTACCGGGTTGTCGCCGCTGTTGTAGTACGCGGTGTGCTGGGAGTCGGCGTAGAACCAGTTGAAGGTGTAGTTGATGTGCTGGGCCGCGGCCTGGAAGTCCGCCGGGCCCTTGACGAAGTCCGGGTCGTTCAGCATCTGGAAGCCGATGATCGAGTCGGCCTCGTGCAGGTAGGAGGAGCGCAGGGTGGTGTAGGCGACCTTCTTGCCGCCGACCGTGGCCCGGTACTCGACCGGTCCGTACTTGGTGCGCCACACCCGCATCGTGTAGGAGCCGGCCGCGGTGCCGTCGGCGGTCGTCGGCTTCCAGGCGTTCGGCTGCTCCACCTTGTCCATGGCCGTGCAGGTGCCGTGGTACAGGTAGTGGTAGTCGTCCTGACACAGCTCGACGGCGTAGCTGTCGATGATGTCCTGGCCGGAGGTCGTCGCGCTCCAGGAGTAGTCCTGGCCGCGGCCGAGTTCGACGTACATGCTCAGGCCGGCGAAGGAGGCGCCGCGGGCGCTGATGCCCGGGCCCTGGATCTCCTGGAGCATGAGCAGCTGCGGGGCGAAGTAGCCGGTCTGCGGGCCGAACACGGCGACGGGGTGGCCGCTCTTGGTGTACTTGCCGCTGACCACCAGGGCGTTGGACATGCCGCGCTTGGCCGAGCTCAGCGTGGTCTTCGCCGCCGTGGCCGAGGCGCTGGTGGCGCCGGCGGTGGCCGCGCTGCCCGTCCGGTCGTAGACCAGCGGCTCCTGGGTCACCGAGCCGGGGTCGGGCAGGGCCTCGCCCTGGGCGGCGTCCGGCTTGGACGCGTACGGGAAGCTCTCGCCGTTGTGGATGGTGAGGACGGCCTCGGGGTCGTTGCGCTCACGGAACGACTCCCAGACCTTGGTGCCCTCCGCCACTCCGTACTTGGACTGGGCGGCGATCAGGGACAGGGCGTTGTCGACCTCGCCGCCGCCACCGGACCCGAACAGCGAGCCGACCACCGAGGCCAGCGCCACCAGGTCGGTGATCTTGAAGTGGTCGATGGTGCCGGCGTTGGTGATCGAGTCCTTGTGGCCGGTGAGGACGTACTCGCCGGGGAAGTAACGGCCGCTGTCGGAGGCGTCGATGTAGGAGTTGATGCCCGCGAGGTAGGCGTTCGCGTCGGCGAGTGCCTGCTGGCCGCGGGCGCCGTTCGTCGCCACGGCGTTGTCGATCTGGGCCTGCAGGTCGGCCTCGGTGTACGGCGCGCTGCGGTAGAACTCCTGCTCGAGGCCCTGGTTGGCGGCCGCGCCGCCCGCGAAGGTGGTCAGCTGGCCGCGGCCGACGTGCCGGAAGACGTCCATGAGCCACAGCCGGTCCTCGGCCGCGGCGTACCCGGCGCCGAACTCGGTCCCGTACCTGGTGGTGCCGGTGATGTGCGGGACACCGGTCTTCTTGTCGCGGACGATCGTCACGTCGCTGCGGCCGGCCGGCTTCTCGGTGGAGGCGACCTGGTCGGAGGGCACGCCGAACGAAGCGTCGTTGAAGAACGTATTGAGGGTCGAGTCGGTGAGGGCCGGGTAGCCGGTGGCCAGGTTGGCGTAGGGGCCGAGCTGGTCCTCGGCATGGCTGGGCTGGGTGCCGAACGCCTGGTTCAGCAGGATCTGGGCGAGGGTGGCGTTGCCGTTCTCTCCGGGCGGCAGGATGTCGGAACACTGGCCGCCGCAGTAGTCGTTGGAGGCCGTGGCCGCGGTGGCGGTCACCTGGGTCAGCGGAGACAGAAGACCGGCGATGAGAACGCATATCGAGGCCGACTTCAGGAACCCGGGGAACCTGCGGGGAGTTCTCAGTCTGTCGAGTGTGGTGCGTGGGACGCGCCGTGCCATGGCAGCTCCTGGGGAGTGGGGGTGCGCAGACGTTACCGCCGGTATCCCCGGGAGTGAAGATGAACATGCGTCACTTTTTGGAGTCACCCTCGGGTTTCTTCACGGAAGGTCAACCCGGAACGGCTTATGGGAGGGCATCGGAAAACGTATGGAGCCGGATCGTGTGTCGATACGTCTACTCGTCGACGTCGGTACGTGGACTCCGTACGACGACGCCGAAGTGACCGAAGTACAGGTGCAGATGTGACGGAGGTGCAGGGCGATGGCCGGTTTCCGGAGTCTGGCGAGACAGGTGCGCGACCCGCGGTGCGATCTCGCGCTGCGGCGGTACTCACTGCGCAAGTGCCTTGAGCGGTTCGCTCCCTACGGGCACAGGGCGACCTGGGACCATCTGTGTTCCCGGGCCGGGTTCGGTCCCGAGGACCGCTCCCCCGACCCGGCGCGGCTCGTGGCCGCGCTGGAGGAGCTGGAGGAGGCCCGGGCGGTCTGGCTCGCCTATGAGGTGGAGTTCGCCGAGCGCCGCAGGAAGGAGAAGCACGACGGACTGCGCCGGCCGGGCAGCGTGGACGACTGGCACCGGCTGACCTGGGGCGGCTTCGGGGTCGCCTGGTGCGACGACCCCCGCGTGCACCCCGGTGAGCCCCTCGCGGAGGTGCTGCGGCGGCTGATCGCCGCCCTGGAGCGCGAACCGGGCTCGGCCTGCCCGGTGTGCGACGGGGAGGAACTCGTCTGGAAGTACGACCTGGACCACGAACCGTCGTCGGGTCCGGTCTGCGCGGACTGCGGGATCCTCGTCCCCCGCCCCGTGCTGACACCCGAGTCCCTGGCGTACGCCAGGCGCGGGCGGCTGCTCATATCCGCCTGACCGAGCGGGGGTGCGCCGGGGATGCCGCACCCCCTTTTCCGCCGTGCGCCGTGGTCCGTGGCGACCGGCGCGTGGAGGCGTGGTGCGCGCCGCGACGGCCTCGCCCGCCCCGTGCGGCCGGGACGGTCCGCCGCGGCCGGCCGGTGCCGCGGCCGCGCTCCACTCCGTGCGCCCCGCCTCAGGTGCGGGGGGACTCCACCAGCAGCCGGGAACCCGCCCGCCGTTCGCCGAACGCGTCGTCCGGGTTGGACAGGACACAGGCGCTGAAGGAGAGGCAGCCGCAGCCGATGCAGTCGGTGAGGTGGTCGCGGAGCCGGCCCAGCTGTCTGATGCGCTCGTCGAGCTCGGAGCGCCAGGCCTCGGAGAGGCGGGCCCAGTCCTCGCGGGTGGGGGTGCGCTCCTCGGGCAGTTCGGCGAGGGCCTCGCGGATCGTGGCCAGCGGAATGCCGACGCGCTGCGCGGCACGCACGAAGGCGACGCGGCGCAGCGTGTCGCGGGTGTAGCGGCGCTGGTTGCCGGGCGTACGCCGGCTGCTGATGAGGCCCTTGGACTCGTAGAAGTGCAGGGCGGACACGGAGGCACCGCTGCGGGCGGACAACTGACCGACGGTCAGCTCGTGGATCTTCTCGGGGATCTGGGGCACCCCGCCGAGCCTACCGACGCCGACCGCACGCCTGTCGTTGACATCGGTTCCCGCACCGACCATGCTAAGCAGTCGCTTAGACATGCCGCCGACCCCGTGACGCGAGAGGCCCTGGACATGGCAGAACCGAGGATCTTCACCTCCCCCGACGAGCTGAGGGCGGCCGTCGGCGAGCAGCTGGGCCACACCGACTGGCTGGAGATCGACCAGAAGCGGATCGACCTCTTCGCGGACGCCACCGGCGACCACCAGTGGATCCACGTCGACCCGGAGAAGGCGGCCGCCGGCCCGTTCGGAACGACCATCGCGCACGGGTACCTGACCCTGTCGCTGCTGCCGCTCTTCGGCCCCCAGCTGATCAAGGTCGAGGGCGTGCGGATGGGCGTCAACTACGGCACCAACAAGGTCCGCTTCCCCGCCCCCGTACCCGTCGGCTCCCGGCTGCGCGCCACCGGGCGGATCACCGGCGTCGAGGACGTCACGGGCGGCGTCCAGGTCAGCGTCGCCTTCACCGTGGAGCGCGAGGGCGGCGACAAGCCGGTCTGCGTCGCGGAGTCGGTGTCCCGCTACTACCTCTGAGCGGCGTCCGGCCGGTCCTGCCGCACCCCGACCATCCGCAGCACGAGGTCGGCGTAGAGCGCGCCGACCTCCTCGGGCGTGCGCGGACCGTCCACGTTGAACCAGCGGGCGACGTCGATGCACAGGGACAACACCGCGAGGGTGGTGCCGTGCACGTCGAGCACCCGGAACTCACCGGAGGCCACGCCGTCGTCGATGATCCCGCGCACCTCCGCGTCCACCTGGCGGCGCAGTGCGAGGATCTCGGCGCGGGCCTCCGGGCCGAGCGCGTCCAGCTCGTACTGGACGACCCTGGCGGTCGTCCGCCGCCCGGCGTGCCAGCGCACGAAGGAGCTCACCGCCTCGGCGAGCCGCTGCGTCGCGGTGCCCTCGCCCCGGGCGGCCGTGCGCAGGATCTGCAGGGCCTTGTCGTGGCCGATCCGGCTGATGCGGTGGAGCAGCTCTTCCTTCGTCTTGTAGTGGATGTAGAGCGCGGCCGGGCTCATGCCCGCGCGGCCGGCGATGTCGCGGGTCGTCGTCGCGTGGTAGCCGCGCTCGGCGAAGGCCTCCACGGCGGCGACGAGCAGCCGCCGTGCCGCGTCAGGGGTGACCTCTTCCCACGGCTCCGTCTCGCCGCCGGCCGTCTCCTGCGCCGTACTCATCGCTCGTTCGCCCCTCTCGGTACCGGGGCTCCACCATACCGCCGAAGCTGAGCGAGCGCTTAGCCTGCCCGCTCGCTGCTTTTCGGGGCTTTCAGAGCTTTTCGAAAGGATCGTGCTCGGCGAGGAGCTTCTCCAGCCGGGCCTGGTCCACCCGGCTCACGATCTGCCCGGCCTCCTGGCGGTCCCGGATCACCTTGGCGAGCGTGAAGGCGGAGGTGACGAGGTAGAGGACGGCGATGCCGAGGAAGCCCCGCACCCAGGAGTTGGCGTCCAGACGGAAGATGCCGACGGCGGTCGCCACCAGGGCGAGGGAGAAGGAGGCGACGGCCTGGCCGTAGAAGGCGGCCGTGCTCTGCTGCTTGACCGGTGTGTCACTCATGGGGACAAGCTTCGGCGGACGCGGCCCGTGCCACATCCGCCGGCATACTCAGACGAGGTACTCAAAGACACCCGCTCGGAACGCCCTCGGAACGCCCTCGGAACGCCCTCAGAACGCCGAAACCCCCGTCAGCGCGCGCCCGATGAGCAGCTTCTGGATCTGGCTGGTGCCCTCGTAGAGGGTCATCACCCGGGCGTCGCGCAGCAGTTTGCCCGCCGGGTACTCGTCGATGTAGCCGTAGCCGCCGAAGACCTGCAGGGCGTTGTTCGCGGCGCGGACGGCCGCCTCGGAGGCGAAGAGCTTGGCCTTGGAGGACTCCACGGCGAAGGGCAGGCCGCGGTCGACGAGGTCGGCGACCCGCCAGGTCAGCAGCCGGGCCGCGTCTACGTCGACGGCGATGTCGCTGATCAGTTCCTGGACGAGCTGGTGGTGGGCGATGCTCCTGCCGAACTGCTCGCGTTCCCCGGCGTGGCGGACCGCCGCGTCCAGCGCCGCCTGGGCGATGCCCACGCAGCCCGCCGCGACCGACATCCGGCCCTTGGCGAGGGCGGACATGGCCACGGAGAAGCCCTTGCCCTCCGCGCCCAGCATCGCGGAGGCGGGCACCCGCACGTCCTCGAGGACCAGTTCGGCGGTGGCCTGCCCGCGCAGGCCGAGCTTGCCGTGGAGGGCGCGGCGGGTCAGGCCGGGGGTGTCGGTGGGCACGAGGAAGGCGGAGACGCCCTTGTGGCCGGGGGCGTCCGTGGAACGGGCGAAGAGCAGGACGACATCGGCCCAGGTGCCGTTGGTGATGAACATCTTGGTGCCGTTGACGACGTAGTCCCCGCCGTCCCGGACCGCCCGCGTGCTGAGGCTGCCCGCGTCGGACCCGGTTCCCGGCTCGGTCAGGCCGAAGCAGCCCACGTACTCGCCGGAGGTGAGCCCGGGCAGCCAGCGCCGCTTCTGCTCCTCGTCGCCCCAGGCGGCGATCGACTTGGCGACCAGGCCGAGCGAGACGGAGACGATTCCGCGCACGGACGAGTCACCGCGTCCCAGCTCCTCGGTGACCAGGCAGTACGCCAGGTGGTCACCACCGGAGCCGCCGTACTCCTCGTCGACGGTCAGACCGAGGAAGCCGAGCCGGCCGAGCTTCTTCACGATGCCGCGGTCGACCTCCTCGGCCCGGTCCCAGGCGATCACGTGCGGGGTGATCTCACGGGCCACGAAATCCTGGGCGAGCTCCCGGACGGCGGTCTGCTCCTCGCTGAGCCCCAGGTACACCACGCGATCACCTCATTTGAACGCTGCACATTTAAATTAGCACTGCTAGTTTTAGTGCGCAGCCCTACTATGTGCGCCATGGCCCGACCGCGCAAGCCCCTCCTCAGCACCGACCGGATCGTCGCGACGGCACGGGAACTCGTGGACGCGGAAGGCCTGCCGGCCGTCTCGACCCGCCGGCTCGCCGCCGAACTGGGGGTGAGCGGGCCCTCGCTCTACAACCACTTCCGCACCAAGGACGAGATCCTGGAGGCGGTGGCCGACTCGGTGAGCGCCCAGGTCGACCTGTCGATGTTCGAGGACGGCCGGGACTGGCGGACCGCACTGCACGACTGGGCCGTCTCCTACCGGGCCGCCCTGCGCGACCACCCGAACATCGTCCCGGTCCTGGCCCGCGGCCCCGGCCGTCGCCCGGCCGCGCTGCGCCTGGCCGACGCCGTCTACGGCGCGATGGTCGACGCGGGCTGGCCCCCGGCGCAGGCCACCTCCATCGGCGCGCTGATGCGGTACTTCATCATGGGCTCGGCGCTCGGCTCCTTCGCCGGGGGCTTCGTGGACGACGAGAGCGCGTACGACCCGGCGGACTATCCCCACCTCGGCCAGGCCCACCTGCTCGCCGACCAGCCGGAGAAGATCGACCAGCGGGCCTTCGAGACGGGCCTGACGGCACTGCTGGACGGGCTGGCGCGGCAGTACGAGCAGGTCGGCCGGTCCGGATGACCGGAAGAGCGGGCGGCCCTTCTTCGGCCGCCACCGAAGTGTCCAGGACGCATGCTGGAAGACATGACCACCAAGGACCCCCAGGCACCGGACCTCGCGGCACTCGCGGGGCTGATCGCCGACGAGACGCGGGCCACGTGCCTGCTGGCGCTGCTGGACGGGCGGGCCTGGACGGCCGGCGAGCTGGCCCGGCACGCCGGCGTGGCCGCGTCGACGCTCAGCGAGCACCTGAGCAAGCTGGTCGCCGGAGGGCTGCTCACCGAGGAACGGCAGGGCCGGCACCGGTACGTCCGGCTGGCCGACGCGCGGGTCGCGCACCTGGTGGAGGACCTGGCCGCCCAGGTCGCGCCCACCGCCCGGCGCCCGCGCACCCTGCGCGAGTCGAGCGCCGGATCGGCCATGGCCCGGGGCCGCACCTGCTACGACCACCTCGCCGGGCGGCTCGGCATCGCGGTCACCGACGCGCTGACCGCGCGCGGGCTGCTGCAGCAGGAGACCGGGTTCGCACTGACGGACGCCGGTCTGCGGTGGTTCGGCTCGGTCGGCATCGGCCTGGAGCGCGGGGGCCGCCGGCCGCTGGCCCGCGCCTGCCTCGACTGGACCGAGCGCCGCCCCCACCTGGCGGGCCTCGCGGGCGCCGCCCTGTGCCGGCACGCCCTGGACGCGGGCTGGTGCGTGCGCATCGGCTCGGGACGCGCGGTGAAGGTGACCGAGTCGGGTCGGCGGGCGTTCAGCGCGTTGCTGGGGATCGGGGAGGACGCGCTGCGCTGACCCCGGCTGCCCGTCCGAAAACCGCGAGCCCGCACCCCGCCTCTCCCTCTGGCCTCAGGAGCATGATGCACCCCGCCCCGTCCCCGACCGCCCGCCGCCCCGAGGTGCTCGCCGCCGGCGCGGCCGCCGTCAGCGTCGTGCTGTGGGCCTCCGCCTTCGTGTCGATCCGCAGCGCGGGTGCCGCGTACTCGCCGGGCGCGCTGGCGCTCGGACGGCTGCTGTCCGGAGCGCTGGCGCTCGGGCTGATCTGTCTCGTCCGGCGCGAGGGGGTGCCGCCGAGGTCGGCCTGGCGCGGTGTCGCGATATCCGGACTGCTCTGGTTCGGCTGCTACATGGTGGTCCTCAACTGGGGTGAGCAGCAGGTCGACGCGGGTACCGCGGCCCTGGTCGTGAACATCGGCCCGCTGCTGATCGCCCTGCTCGGCACGCGGCTGCTCGGTGATCCGATGCCGCCGCGGCTGCTGGCGGGGATGGCGGTGTCGTTCGCCGGCGCGGTGACCGTGGGGCTGTCGATGTCCGGCGGGGGCGGTTCCTCGCTGCTCGGGGTGGCGCTGTGCCTCCTCGCGGCGGTCGCGTACGCCTCCGGGGTGGTCGCCCAGAAACCCGCCCTGGCCCGGGCGAGCGCGCTGCAGGTGACGACGTGGGGGTGTCTCGTCGGGGCCGCGCTCTGCCTGCCGTTCGCCGGGCAGCTGGTGCACGACGCGGCCGACGCCCCGGTCGGGGCCACGCTGAACATGGTCTACCTGGGTGTCTTCCCGACCGCGCTGGCCTTCACCACGTGGGCGTACGCCCTCGCCCGGACGACCGCGAGCCGCATGGGGGCGACCACGTACGCGGTGCCCGCGCTGGTCGTGCTGATGTCCTGGCTGGCGCTCGGCGAGGTGCCGGGGCCGCTGACGCTGGCGGGCGGGGTGCTGTGCCTGGCGGGTGTGGCGGTGTCCCGGTCCCGGGCGCGGGCGTCCCGGGCCGCTGCCGCCGAGCCGGAGCAGCGACCCGAGCGGGTGTCCTGACCGCCCGGACCACCGCACCGGCCGGACCACCGCACCGCCTGGGGACACCGCACCGCTCAGAACACCACCAGCGCCCGGCCGCCCTTGCCCGCCGGGATGTTGTCCGAGGCGGCCGGGATGCCGTCCAGGGCGATCCGCTCGGTGACCAGCGCGCCGAGGTCCAGGCGGCCCGCCCGTACGTGCTCGGCGAGCACCGGCAGGTCCCGGGCGGGGTCGCAGTTCGTGCAGCCCGCGGCCAGGGCCGGGGCGGCCTTGGCGACGATCTGGTGCAGGGGGTGGTTCCAGGGGGTGATCGCGCCGACCACGCCGAGCGGTTCCAGGTGGACGGTGGAGTTGCCGACCTTCTCCTCGACGGGGTGGGTGGCGGCCGGCTCCGCGTACGAGCCCGCGACAGCGATCGGCACGGCGGCGTGCACGGCCTGCGACAGTTTCAGGGGCGAGCCCAGTTCCGCGGTGATCGTCGCGGCGATCTCCTCCCGGCGGGCCACGAGCACGTCCCGCAGCGCGGCCAGGCGGGCGGACCGCTCGGCCGGGGGTGTCGCGGCCCAGCCGGGGAGGGCGGCACGGGCGGCCCGTACGGCGGTGTCGACGTCCTCGGCGAAGGCCGCCGGAACCTGCCCGATGACCTGCTCGTCGGCCGGGTTCACGACCTCGATCAGGTCGTCGACGGCGGCGGAGCGCCAGGCGCCGTCGATGTAGAGGCCGTCATGTGGCTTCATGTGCTTCCTCCCGGCGGGGCGTGTCGTCCGGCGCGTGGGCCGGCGTACCGGCCGGCGCACGCCTCACGAACCAGCGGCGATGGTTTTCGCGCGCCGGCGCGCCCTTCCGGGGCTCACCCTTCCAGGTCCGGCAGGCGCGCGGGCGACGGGCAGATCCGGTCGCCGTGCTGGTCGAAGACGAAGAGGTGGGCGAGGTCGACGAGCAGCGGGATCTGCATGCCGTGCCGGAGCTGGAGGTCGGGGGCGGTGCGCACGACCAGGTCGCCGGGCAGCCGGCCCTCCGGCGGCTCGGGGCCGGGGTCGGCGTCGGTGGCGGCGGCGTCGGCATAGGCCGGGTGCTCCAGGACCACCACCGGTCCGGCGCGCAGCGAGCTCGCCCGTTCCCGCAGCCGGTCCAGGACGCCGGTGCCGTCCCTGCGGCGGCGCCGGGAGGGGCGGGCGACCGGGCGCGGGGCCTCCAGCTCCGGTACGACCGCGGGCCGTGAGCCGGTGTCGAAGTGGACGAGCATCTCGTGCCCCTGGAACTCCACGTGCCGCACCAGGCCGGTGATCGGCACCTCCCCGGGACGGGCGGCCTGGTGCTTGGCGATGCGGACGGCCTCCGAGCGCAGGCCCACGATCACCTCCCGGCCCTGCTGCACGCGCAGCAGGCGGTGGTCCTGGGAGAGCGGTTCGGGCAGGGGCAGGGCCTGCTTGCCGAGGCTGATGGTCATCGCGCCGTCCAGCGGGGCGCGGACCAGGCCGCGTATGAGGTTGATACGGGGGGTGCCGATGAAGGCGGCGACGAAGACGTTGCGCGGCAGTGCGTACACCTCGCGCGGGGTGCCGACCTGCTGGAGCAGGCCGCCGCGCAGGACGGCGACCCGGTCACCGAGCGACATGGCCTCGCCCTGGTCGTGCGTGACGTACACGGTGGTGACGCCCAGCTCGCGGGTGAGCTGGGAGATCTCGGCGCGCAGGTGGTTGCGCAGCTTGGCGTCGAGGTTGGACAGGGGCTCGTCCATCAGGAAGGCGGAGGGGTGACGGGCGATGGCCCGGCCCATGGCGACGCGCTGGCGTTCGCCGCCGGAGAGCTGGCTGGGGAAGCGGTCGAGGAGGTCCTCTATGCCGAGCATGCGGGCGGTGGCGTCCACGCGGGTACGGGGGTCCGCGCCGGGGGTCTCGATGCGCAGCGGGAAGCCGATGTTGTCGCGGCTCGTCATGTTCGGGTAGAGCGCGAAGTTCTGGAAGACCATCGCGATGTCCCGGCCGGACGGAGGGAGGTCGTTGGCGTACTCGCCGTCGAGCAGCAGCTCGCCCTCGTCGATCTCCTCCAGACCGGCGATCATCCGCAGCACGGTGGACTTGCCACAGCCGGACGGCCCGAGCAGCACGAGGAACTCCCCCGGCGTGATGTCCAGCGACAGCCGGTCCACCACGCGGACGCCTCGCGTATAGGTCTTGCTCACGTCGTGCAGGGAGATGGCGCGTGTCATGGCATGTCCCCGGGGGCGAATCCGATGCCTCGTGCGGTCGTAAGAGGCTTGTGAGTCACGGAAGTTAACGGAATGTGCGCGGCGGGGGGAAGAGATCGGCCGGGATCGGGCGGGCCGGTCCGCCTGCCGAGAAAGCGGACGCGCCGGTTCAGCGCGGTCCCTTTCTCACCGGGCCGGTACGTCAGGAGCCCCCCGGCGGGCCGGCGCCCCCGGTCACGGGTGGCCGGGCGTACGGCACGACCGCCTTCCACCGCGGCGCCACCGTCGCACCCGGGACAGACACCACGGCGCCCCGCCGAGCGACGGCGACGAACCGACGAACAGCCACCGAGGGGCGCCCGCTGGAGCCCCACCGGGGGGTGCAGGGGGGCGGGGCCCCCGGCGGGGGTGAAGGGGCGGAGCCCCTCGGGACGGGAAGGGCGGGGGCGGCGGGGGCGAGGAACCAGCCGCCCCCGCGCGACCGCCGGTCAGCGGGTGGCGGTCAGGTGGGCGAAGACGACCACGTTGCTGGTGTAGCCCGTTCTTCGGTTGTAGAGGCCGCCGCAGGTGAGGATCCGCAGTTCGGGGCGGCGGCTCGGACCGTACACCTCCTTGTCGGGGAAGTCGTCCCTGTCGAAGACCCGGACCCGGTCCACGGTGTAGACGGCGGTACGGCCGTCGGCGCGGCCGGCCTCGATACGGCTGCCCCGGGGCACTTGCGCGAGCGCGGCGAAGACCGCGGGTCCGGTCCGGCTGTCGCGGTGGCCGACGGCGATGGCGGTGCCCGTCTCACCGGGGGTGGGCCCGTCCTGGTACCAGCCGACGAGTTGCGGCTTGTCGAGCGGTGGTGTCCGCAACTGGTGCGCGGAGTCGAGCCGCACCCCGACGACGGGTGCGTCGACGTCCACGGAGGGGACGCGCAGGGTGGTCGCCGGGGAACGGGGCAGCGGCCGGGGCGGCGGCACGGGGCGGGCCGCCGCGGCGTGCCCGGCCCGCGCCGCTCCCCCGTGCGGCATGTCGTGCCCGCACCGGACCACCGTCACCAGGACGGTCACGAGCACGGCCGTCCTGGCAAGGCGGTAGGCACGGCTCCGGTGCCAGGGCCTGCGTCCGCGCCTACGCGGCACCATGGGCGCGCCGGCGAATCAGCCGGAGGTACACGGCTGCGCAGACCACGACCAGTCCCACGGCCGCTGCCGCGGTCAGCGGAGTGTAGGCCTGGGTCGTGTCGACGAGACCGCCGCCGCCGGCGTGGACGCCGCCCCTCGGACCGTCATCCTGGTTCCCGACGGCTCCGGCGTCGCCACCACGGTCCTCGATCCGGCCCGGGTCCTCCTGCTGTCCCTGGCCCGCCTGGTTCCCCAGGACCCCCGGGTCCTGAGCCTGGCCCTGCCGGTTGCCCGGGTCACCGGCGCCGGTCCCCGGCGCCCCCGCCTGTCCGCGGTCCTGCCTGCCGTGGCAGTCGACGCGGAACACCTTCGCCTTGGTCGTGGGAGTGGGGGCGGGGGTAGGGGTAGGGGTGACGTCGCCCACCGTCCACGTGAGCGTGTACTGCCCGTCGGCCAGCCCCATCGGGTCCGTGTGCCCGGCGCCGGAGTTGGGACCGAGGGCGATGGTGCCCGTCACGGTGGCGCTGTTGGGCAGGGGCGGGTGGGCCGTGATCTCGTAGTTGATGCTCCCCAGCGAATCGAAGTTGACGGCGTCGAGGTAGAACCGGCAGACCACGGGGTCGTCCTTCGAGACGCCGTAGGGCACGCCCACCCGGTGGATCCTGATGTCACCCGCCTCCCCTTGGGCCGTGGCGCTCGGCGCCGCCAGCCAGGTGGCTCCCGCCGCGGTGAGGACGGCGAGGGCCCCGGCGCCGAGCCGGGCGCCGACGGCGGGTGGGAGTGTCAAGGTGGGCATGGGTACTCCTCCAAGTCAGACGATTTTCATACAAATCGACCTTTCATCTGACTCTCTTTCACATCCACCCCGGGCCCCGCGGCAGCGACACCCGACGCGCCGTCAGGATTCTCCCGAACGGCGCAGCGCGGGCCCCGTACGGCCCTCCCGCACGCCCGGCCCGGCCCGCTCCGGCGCGGCCTCCGGGGCCCCCGGACCCCGCGGGCAGCAGGGGCGCGCAGCGCCCGTGGTCGGTGCGGCGGCCGAGCGGTACGGCCGCGAAGAGCGGCAGCAGGGCGTAGCCGCCCGCGATCACACCGACCGCCCGCTCGTCGGCGCCCAGCGCGAGGGCCCGGTAGGAGACGGCGGGCCGGGCCATCGACACCGCCCCCTGCGCGAAGCCGAAGGCGAGGACGAGGCGGAGCAGCCAGCCGCGGTTCCCACCGGGCGCCATGGACGTTTCCTCCCTGGGGGAGGACGGGGGATCAGACGATGCCGAACAGGATTCCCGCGCCGAGTACCACCAGCGAGGTGAGCGCCGCCCACTTGACCACGAACCGCGTGTGGTCGCCGAACTCCACCTTCGCCATGCCGACCAGGACGTAGACGGCCGGGACGAGCGGGCTGGACATGTGCAGCGGCTGGCCGACCAGGGAGGCACGGGCGATCTCCAGGGAGGAGACGCCGTGCGCGTGGCCCGCCTCGGCGAGCACCGGGAGGATGCCGAAGTAGAAGCCGTCGTTGGACATGAAGTACGTGAGCGGGATGCTCAGTACGCCGGTGACGAGGGCCATGTGCGGGCCCATGCCGTCGGGGACGTTGTCCACCAGCCACTCGGCCATGTGGTCGACCATGCCGGTGCCCTGGAGGACGCCGGTGAAGACGGCGGCGGCGAAGACCATGCCGGAGACGTTGAGGACGTTCTCGGCGTGCGCGCCGAGGCGGGCTTTCTGGTCGGGCATGTGCGGGAAGTTGACGGTGAGCGCCAGGGCCGCGCCGAGCAGGAACAGCACCGGGATCGGCAGCCACTCCATGATCATGGCCGTGAGCAGGGCGACCGTGAGCAGGGCGTTGAACCAGTACAGCCTGGGCCGCAGGGTCGCCCGGGCCGGGTCGAGGCCCCGCACACCGTCGCCCTCGTCCTCGGGGGCGTCCGCGTCGGTGCCGGAGCCCGCGCCACCGGTGCGCACGGGGGCCCTGCCGTCGCCCTTGCCGGAACCAGAACCGGCACCCGCACCCGCACCGGCACCGGCACCGGCACCCACCAGGACGGTCTCCGTCTCCGGCTCCTCCACCAGCACCTGGTCCAGCGTCAGCACGCCGAGCCGCTTGCGCTCGCGGCGGCCGAGGACGTAGGCGAGGGCGAAGACGAACAGCAGGCCCACGGCGAGGGCCGGGATCATCGGCACGAAGATGTCACTGGCGTCGAGCTTCAGCGCGGTCGCGGCGCGGGCGGTCGGGCCGCCCCAGGGCAGCGTGTTCATCACGCCGTTGGCCATGGCGGCCACACCGGTCATCACGACCAGGCTCATCCTCAGGCGCTTGTACAGCGGGTACATCGCCGAAACGGTGATCATGAAGGTGGTCGAGCCGTCGCCGTCCAGCGACACGATCGCGGCGAGGAGGGCGGTGCCGATGACGATCCGCAGCGGGTCGGCCCTGCAGAACCTGAGGATCCCCCGGACGATCGGGTCGAAGAGGCCGACGTCGATCATCACACCGAAGTAGACGATCGCGAACATCAGCATCGCCGCGGTGGGGGCGAGGCCGGTGACGCCGTCGAGGACGTAGTCGCCGAGCTTGGCGCCCTTGCCGACGAACACGCAGAACAGCGCGGGAATCAGCACGAGCGCCGCGATCGGCGACATCTTCTTCAGCATGATCAGGACCAGGAAGGTCGCGATCATGGCGAAGCCGAGGATGGTCAGCATGAGTGGATACCTAACGTTCGCCCTTGAACATCCCACCGGGCAGGCGGTCCGTTGACGTTAGGTCCGTTCACGCAGCGTTAACAAGACGTTGACGTGCGAGCAATAAGCGCAAAATTCCAGGTCACAGCGGTGCGGGGACGGCGGTGAGGGCGCTGACGGCCACGGGCACGCCGTTGAGCACCGCGTTGCCCGACAGCGGATCGAGCAGGCTGCCGTCGAGGAGCTGGTTGACGTTGACGCCGGGGTCGGCGGCGGCGTGGCGCAGCCGGGTGCCGGGGCGGTCGTGGCCCCAGCCGTGCGGCAGGCTCACCACGCCCGGGCGGACGCTGTCGGTGACCTCGCCGGGGGCGGTCACCTCGCCCCCGGCGCCCTTGACGCGGACCGGCGCCCCGTCCCGCACGCCGAGGCGTTCGGCGTCCTCGGGGTGGATGTGCAGGGTGCAGCGGTTGGTGCCGCCGGTGAGGGCCGGCACGTTGTGCATCCAGCTGTTGTTGGACCGCAGATGGCGGCGGCCGACCAGGACGAGCCCGTCGGCGCGCTCGCGCAGGGCCTCGCGCAGGCGGGGCAGGTCGTCCGCGATGGGCCGGGGCAGCAGCTCGGCCTTGCCGCTCCTGGTCTTCAGCGGCTGCGGCAGACGGGGGCGCAGCGGGCCGAGGTCGATGCCGTGCGGGCGGGCGAGGAGTGCGGTCAGGTTCAGCCCGTCCGGCCGAGCGCCGAAGCCGTCGCCGTAGGGGCCGAGGCGCAGCATCATGTCCAGCCGGCGCTCGGGGCCGGTGTCTCCGCCGAGCTGTGCGGCGAGTTCCTCCGGGTCGCGGCCGTGCACCGGGGAGTGGAGGTCCTGGACGGCCTTGCCGAGGGTCTGGTCGATCACCATGGCGTCCACGGCCGCCGGGTCGGCGCCGTGCATGCCGGTCACGGCGAGGACCAGCCGGGCCAGGATCTCGGTCTCGGCCATCCGGCCGGGTTCCAGGGGGACGGCGGGGCGGGTGTAGCGGACCTGGTTGCGTACGGCGAGGGTGTTGAAGGCGAAGTCGTGGTGCGGGCTCTGCGCGGGCGGGGGCGGCGGCAGGACGACGTGGGCGTGGCGCGAGGTCTCGTTCAGGTAGGGGTCGACGCTGACCATGAAGTCCAGGGAGTCCAGGGCCTTGTCGAGCCGGTCGCCGTCCGGGGCGGACAGCACGGGGTTGGCGGCGACGGCTATGAGGGCGCGGACCGGCTCGCCCTCCTCGGTGACGGTGTCGATCTCCTCGGCTAGCGCGGAGAGCGGCAACTCGCCCTTCGCCTCGGGGTGCCGGCTCACCCGGGAGTGCCAGCGGCCGAGCGCGAACCCGCGGCCGGGTCCGGCGGGGCGGGGGGTCCTGTCCGTCGCCGCCTGCGGGAAGAGGGCACCACCGGGGCGGTCCAGGTTGCCGGTGAGGATGTTGAGGACGTCCACGAGCCAGCTGGCGAGGGTGCCGTGCGGGACGGTGCAGCTGCCGATGCGGCCGTAGACGGCGGCGGTGGGGGCGGCGGCCAGTTCGCGGGCGAGGGTACGGATGTCCGCGGCCGGCACGTCGCAGGCGCCGGCCACGGCGTCGGGGGTGAAGTCCCTCAGCGCTTCGGCGAGTTCACCGACCCCTGTCACGTGCGGGGCCAGGTCTCCCAGGTCGACGAGGCCCTCTTCGAAGAGGACGTGCGCCATCGCCGCCAGCAGCAGGGCGTCGGCGCCGGGGCGGATCCCGATGTGCCGGTCGGCGAGCTGGGCGGTGCGGGTGCGGCGCGGGTCGATGACGGTGAGCGTGCCGCCGCGTGCCTTGAGCGCCTTGAGCCTGCCGGGGAAGTCGGGGGCGGTGCACAGACTGCCGTTGGACTCCAGCGGGTTGGCGCCGATGAGCAGCAGGTGGTCGGTGCGGTCGAGGTCCGGCACGGGGATCGCGTTCGCGTCGCCGAACAGCAGTCCGCTGGAGACGTGCTTGGGCATCTGGTCGACCGTGGAGGCGGTGAACAGGCTGCGGGTGCGCAGCGCGCCGACCAGGACGGGCGGATAGAGGCCGCCGGCCATGGTGTGCACGTTGGGGTTGCCGAGGACCACGCCGACGGAGTCCGCCCCGTACCGCTCGACGACGGGGCGGATCCCCGCGGCGACGGCGTCGAAGGCCTCCTCCCAGCTCGCCTCGCGCAGCTCGCCGTCCCTGCGGACCAGGGGTGTGCGCAGCCGGTCCGGGTCGCCGTCGACGGCGCCGAAGGAGGCGCCCTTGGGGCAGATGAAGCCCTTGCTGAACACGTCGTCGCGGTCGCCCCGGGCGCCGGTGACCCGGGTCCCGTCGATGGTGAGCGTGAGGCCGCAGGTGGCCTCGCACAGGGGGCAGATTCGCAGGGCGGTGCGGGACACGGGTCCTCCCGGTGGGCTGGCGGCGGCACTGGCGCCTCGGCTCGGCCGAGCATACCGACCGGTACGCACGACGGGGAGGGGGGTGAGTGCGCGGGGACCACGTGGGCGGGGTGCGGCCCGGAGTCCCGGCAACCGGCGCCGCCTCAGTCCAGTACCCGTCCCAGATAGGCCCTCAGCAGCTCCCGCGTCTCCCGGATGATCGCCTCGTCGCCGTCCGGGTGCACGCGGAAGGCGAGCTGGACCAGGGTGTCGGAGGCTTCCACGGCGACCAGGAAGGTGCGGCTGAGGTCCTCGTCGGGCTCGCGGCCGAGGTAGCCGGAGAGGAGAACGGTGAGGCGGTCGGCGACGCGGTGGTTGGGCTCCGCGTGCCGGGCCCCGACCGGTATCTGGTTGCCGAAGTCGACCAGGGAGAAGCCGGGCGCGGTGCGCTTCATGGCCAGGTACTCGTCCAGGACGGCGTCCATCGCCGCCCGCCAGTCCCCCGGCCGCGCGTCCTTCAGGCGCTCGGTGACCCGCTCGGAGTACCGCTCGAGGTTGCGCTGGGCGAGCGCGTCGGCCATCTGCCGCTTGTTGCCGAAGAAGCGGTAGACGGAGCCGATGGGCACGCCGGCGCGCAGTGCCACGGCCCGGGTGCTCAGCGCGTCGTAGCCGACCTCGTCGAGGAGGTCGGCGCAGGCGTCGAGAATCCTGGTCAGCCGTTCGGCGCTGCGCCGCTGCACGGGCGCGCGGCGCAGCGATGTCGCATCGTGGGGCACGGGCTTCATGATGCCTTCCCGCCGGACTCCGGTGAACCTTGCCCCCTGGTACGGAGAACGATGGCTGATGCACTCATCTCGCCCGGTCATCCCACCCTGAGCGTGGTGCTGGTGACGCTCCCGGGGCTCTGTGCCGCCGGGGACCGCGGGCCCGGCTCCGTCCCGGACGCCGTGATGTCGGCCGTGCTCTCCACCGGCTTGCCGCGCACCGCCCACACCGTGCCGTCGTCGGCGTACAGGCGGGCGGTGACGTGGTGGGTGCCGTGCGGGACGAGACGGGCGGCGAGCCGGCAGCCGGGGGTACGCAGCCGGGCGACCCGGCCGCCGTCGACGAAGAGGTAGGCCAGCCCGCGCCCGGCGACCACCTCCGTCTTCGCGTCCGGCGCGGAGAAGCGGAAGCGGCGGAGGGTCAGCCGGACCTTCCAGCCGCCGCCGGCGTCCGGCGTCACCTCGATACCGACACCGGGTGCCCCGTCCTTGCCGACCTCACGGTAGTGCCGTCCTTCCCGGTCCGTCTCGTCGAGGAGTCTGCCCACCGGTAACGGCGACTCCCCGTCCTTCCCCTCGTTCGCGTCGCTCGTGCCGCATCCCGCCGGTCCGAGCACCAGCGGGACACAGACGACGAACGCGGCGAGCAGCCCCCGCTTCCACGTCATGCCCGGGACTGTAGGACACCGCACCGGGGCGGCGGATCCTTCTGAAGTCTGGTTCCGGCCCTACCTCTCCCGTAGGACCCGAGGAGGAGGACACCGGGCCCCCCTTGCGCCCGGGAAAACGCAATCCTACGGTGTTGCATAGGAATCAGGTTCGCAAGGGAGCGATCATGAGCGGGGACGCGCGGAAGACCGCGGAGGCACTGGCCTATCTGTCCGGATTCGGCAACGAGCACGCTTCGGAAGCGGTGCCCGGCGCACTGCCCGAGGGCCGCAACTCGCCACAGCGCGCACCGCTCGGCCTGTACGCGGAGCAGCTCAGCGGCTCGGCGTTCACCGAACCCAGGGCGCACAACCGCCGCTCCTGGCTGTACCGGATCCGCCCCTCGGCCGCCCACCCGTCCTTCGTCCGCGTCTTTGACGGCGCACTGCGCACGGCCCCCTTCACCGAGACCGTGCCGGACCCGAACCGGCTGCGCTGGAACCCGCTGCCCGAGCCGCCGGCCGGGACGGACTTCCTCGCCGGTCTGTGGACGCTGGGCGGCAACGGCGACGCGACCCAGCGCGCCGGCATGGCCGTGCACCTCTATCACGCCAACCGCTCGATGGACCGCGTCCTCGGCAACGCCGACGGGGAGCTGCTGATCGTGCCGGAGCGTGGCGGGCTGCTGCTGCGCACGGAGTTCGGACTGCTGCACGCGGAGCCGGGACATGTGGCGCTGGTGCCGCGGGGGGTGCGCTTCCGGGTGGAGCTGCTCGACGGCTCCGCCCGGGGGTATGTGTGCGAGAACTACGGCGCCCCCTTCCGGCTGCCCGACCTCGGCCCCATCGGGGCCAACGGGCTCGCGAACCCCAGGGACTTCCGGGCGCCGGTGGCCGCGTACGAGGACGTCGAGGGCCCGGTGGAGGTGGTGACCAAGTTCTGCGGCAACCTCTGGTCGGCGACGTACGACCACTCGCCCCTCGACGTGGTCGCCTGGCACGGCACCCATGTGCCGTACGTCTACGACCTGCGGCGCTTCAACGTCATCGGCACGATCTCCTACGACCACCCCGATCCGTCGGTCTTCACGGTGCTGACGTCGCCCTCGGACACCCCCGGCCTCGCGGGCGTCGACTTCGTGGTCTTCGCGCCGCGCTGGCTGGTGGGCGAGGACACCTTCCGGCCGCCGTACTTCCACCGGAACGTGATGAGCGAGTACATGGGCCTGATCGAGGGCGCCTACGACGCCAAGACAGCCGGGGAAGGGGGGTTCGTGCCGGGCGGCGGCTCGCTGCACAACATGATGTCGGCGCACGGCCCGGACCGGGAGACCTTCGAGCGGGCGAGCGCGGCCGAGCTGAAGCCGCAGAAGGTCGACGACGGGCTCGCGTTCATGTTCGAGACGCGCTGGCCGGTGACGCTCACGCCCCACGCGGAGCGCGCGGACCACCTCCAGCAGGGCTACGACGACGTGTGGCAGGGCCTCGAGCGGCACTTCCGCCCCTTGCACTGAAGATCCCCCACCGGTACGGATGGCCCGTGACCTCCTTCGCCCCCGACTCCATCGTCCTGAACCGCAAGCTGCCGCTCTGGTACCAGGTGTCGCAGTCGCTGCGCGCCTCGATACTCGGCCGCTCGCCCCGGGACCCGCTGCGGCTGCCCACCGAGGAACAACTCGCGGAGCACTACGGCGTGAGCGTGCTGACCATGCGGCAGGCGCTGAAGGAGCTGGAGGACGAGGGGCTGATCACCCGGCACCGCAGGCGCGGCACGTTCATCGAGCCCGACGCCGTACGGGGCGCTCCCGTACGGCTGCTGGGCTCGGTGGACGCCATCGTGGCCCAGCAGTCCGGCATGACGACCGAGCTGCTGGAGCACGGCAGGACGCCCGTGCCGGCCGAACTCGCCGAGTTCTTCCCGGATCTGGCCGAGGTGGCGACGTACCACCGGCTGCGCAGCGACGAGAAGACGGGTGAGCCGACGAACCACGCCCGCAACCACGTCCGTCCCGAACTGGCCGAGCGCATCGCCCCTGACGACCTGACGCGCTGGCCGATGACCAAGGTGCTGCGGGACGTCGTCGGGGCCGGCATCAGCCGCATCACGGACACCGTGGAGGCCAGGCTGGCCGATCCGGACACCGCGCGGCTGCTCCGGGTCCCGCTGCTCAGCCCGATCCTGCACTACACGGGCATCACGTACGACGCCGAGGGCCGGGTCCTCGACGTGGCGGTCATCCACTACCGGGGCGACCGCTTCTCCTTCACGGTGACCCTGGACGCCACCTGACCCGCCACGCGCCGGCAGGTCGTACCATGCCCAGCGTGACGCACGACGACGCTCCGCTTCTGGCGGACCTCATGCCGTGGTCCGTCGCACCGCTGCGGCTGGGCCGCGCCTGGCCGACGGCACCCGATCCGCGCTCCCTGAAAGCCCGCTGGGACGCCCTGCTGAAGGCCGAAGGCCCGGACCGGGAGGCTCTGTTCGAGCCGACGCGTTCGCGGACGCTGCACTCGGCGGTGGGGCAGTTGCCCGGCCGGTCCAGCGGTACGGAGAAGCTGGTGCGGGCCTCGGGGCCCTGCCCGGAGCCGGTGCGGGTGCTCGCGGCCCCCTTCGACGAGCAGTGGCTGATCCCCGACCACCGCCTGCTGGACACGGCCCGCCCCGAGCTGTGGCGGGTGGCCGACGAGCATCAGGTGTTCACGGTGGAGACGCCCGGCGACACCCCCTCCCTGGGCTCGCCCCTCCTGGCCACCTCCCGGCTGCCCCTTCTGCGCCCCGGCCGCGTCCGCCCGCTGTACCGGCGCCCGGGGGGCGAGGAGCCCAACCTCGCGCCGGGTCTGTCGGCCTTCCTCGCCGCCCGGCTCGGCCTGTCCCCGGCCCCGGTGGACGTGCTCGCCTGGATCCTGGCCACGACCCGCCCGGACCTCACCGTCCCGCTCACCGCCGACGCCGGACTCTGGGCACGGGGCGTGCGGCTGGGCCACCGCATGCTGTGGCTGATGCGCCGCGACGGCGAACGCCCCAAGCTCCCCGGCGGGCGCCGCCCCTACGTCCGCGCGCCCCTGCCCGCCCTGCCGCTCACCCTCGACTACGACCGCGACGAGGAGACCCTGCGCCTCGACGAGGGCCGCATCGCGCCGGTGCCGCCGGAGGCGTGGGACTTCGAGGTGGCCGGGGTCCGCGTCCTGGAGCAGTGGTTCGCCACCCGCACCGCCCCCGCCGAGCCCGGCACCCTCGCCGCGGTGCGCCCCGGCTCCTGGCCGCAGACCTGGACATCGGAGCTGCTGGAACTGATCACGGTGCTCGCGCTCCTGGCCGAACTGAAGCCCCGGCAGGAAGAGCTGGAGCCGACAGCCCCGGTCACGGCCACCGACCTCGGCGAGGCGGGCGTACTCCCGGCCCCGGAGCGGTCCCGCCGCCCCGCCTCCGTCCTCGACCACCAGGAGGAGGGCCCGGAGGGCCAGTTCACGCTGCTCTAGCCTACGGCTCAGCGGCCGGCCCGGTCCGGGCCGAAGATGTCCAGGACCCGTTCCAGCGCCCGCCGGAACACCGCCTCCAGGTCGATCGGGCCCGGGTCCGCCGTGAAGGCCGCCGCCCTGCGCGGACACGCGCCGGAGGCGATCCGACCGCCCAGGCAGGCGCGGCGGGCCGCGTGCGTCACGACGCCGTTCAGCATCGCGAGTGGCTCGGTCTCCGTGCCGGAGCCGGCCCGCGGCGGGTCCAGGCAGGCCAGGCAGTGCTCGATGTGGCGCAGGGCGTGGGGGCCGAAACCGTAGACCGGGGACAGCCGCGCGGGCTCGCCGAGCGGAACCCGATCAGCGCCGCGCCCACGGCGCTGCGCGACCTGGTCGGCGACGCGTCCGCGCCCGAGGGGGCGGCATGGCCGGTGGCACATCCGGTCGCGGGGGCACGGGCGTGGTACGCCCCGCTGATCGCCGTCTTCGCACCGCTCGCGGTCCGCCGCTCCGCGCCCGGCTGACGAAGCGGACGGGGTGCCGGCCGAGCAGGTCCTCGGGCAGCCCGGGTCGGGCGCGGATCCCGGGTACGCGACGAACCCGGCGCGGGTGGCGAGCCGGGAACGTACCGACGAGCCGGTCGCCGAGACGCCGGGCGCGCTGACGGCCGACGGGGCGCCGGCGCGCCTGGAGGGGGCAGGCATCGCCTGCGCCCGGCTGGGGGACTTGCGGGAGGACGGGGAGCATCCGCGGGCGGCGGCCCGGGAGCGGTGGCGGGAGGTGGGGTCGCCGGTCGGGCCGGTGCGGGCACTGCTGCCGCCGGTCACCGTGCCGGGCGGGGACGAGACTCGGACGGGTGACGTGGCCGCGCTCGGGCCGCACACCGGTGCGCCGCTGCGTGCCGCGGGGATGACGGACGACGAGATCGCAGCGTTGCGCCGGGACGGTGTGGTGGCCTGAGCGCGGACCGGGTTCAGTGCTTGTTGCCGCCGAACAGCGAGCGACGCAGTCGGCGCAGGGGGGCGAAGAGCGAGACCCGGCGGACCCGGGCGCCCCTGCCGCTGCGCTCGTGCGCGGGTTCACGTGCGGTCAGCTCACGCATCAGCGAGGTCGCCTCGACCGTCTCCCGCTGCGGTATGGCGGGGCCCGCCAGCACCGACAGATGGCGGTCCAGGCGCGAACTGGTCGCGCTGCTCCCGCAGGTGATGGCAGGGACTCGCGCCCTGCTGCGCACTGTTATCTGCTCCATGTCACTCCCCACCCGTACGAGTCCACCCGGCCCGGGCAGGGTAACCCTATCGCCCCGACGAGGCATGCGTGTATCTCGGTCGCAGGATTCACCTACCCCGTAAGGCTGTTGATGATTACTCTCCGAATCCGACCGATTTCAACGCGAGTTGGGCAATTGGCTGCGTAGTTGGCTGTGCTGAGCCTCCATCGGGTTCCACGGTTACGGCGAGTGACGTCGCCGATGTGCCGAGACCGGTCGCGACCAAGGGCGTGTCGCCCTCGAAGAGCCCGAGGGAGCGCGGTTGCACACCGGGGCGCATCAGCCAGAGCTGGCGCACCTGTCCGCTGGGCGGAGCACCGTATCCGCTGAGCGTGACGACGGCCCGGCCCTCGGATGCGGAGGCGATCACTCCGATGGTTCGTCCCTGCGGGTCCTTGCCGCTGGTCGCGCGGGCGTCGGAGGCGGAGAGAACGTGGGCGATGTCACGTGACTGGGCCCGCGCGGCGTCGAGCTGGTCCCGGGTCCGGTCGGCCTGGACCGCGAAGAGCCCGGCGACGACCAGCGCGGCGGCGGCCGTGGCCGTGGCGAACGGGACGAAGAGGGGGCGCGGGCGGGGCGCACGGGTGCGGGCCGGCGGCGGCTGGGCACCCCAGACGTGCGGCGGGAGTTGCGGTGCGCGTTCCCGGGCCGGGGCCGGGGCCGGGTCCTGGGGAGTGGCCCGGACCGCCGCCAGCACCCGGTCGCGCATCGCGGCGGGCGGCGGGGCGGCGGCCGACCAGGCCAGGCGCACGGCGTCCTCGGCCAGTGCCCGTACCTCGGTGGTGCAGCGTTCGCAGGTCCTCAGGTGCTTCTCGAAGCGGACGCGCTCGGCGGGTTCCAGGGCGTCCAGGGCGTAGGGGGCGGCGAGCGAGTGCAGGTCCCCGCGGCCGATGAGCCGGTCGAGCAGGCTCATGCGACACCTCCCAGGCACTGGCGCAACCGGGTGAGCCCGTCGCGCATCCGCGTCTTGACCGTGCCCAGCGGCAGCGACAGCCGTTCGGCCACCTCACGGTAGGTGTACCCGTCGTAATAGGCGAGGGTCACGGACTGCCGTTGCAGGGTGGTGAGGCGCTTCAGGCAGCGCCGCACCCACTCGCGCTCCAGGCCCGCCTCGACCTCCTCGGAGACGTGGTCGAAGGCGGGTCCGTCGGCACGCAGCGCCTCGCGCTGCTCCCGTTCGCCGGCGGCGCGGACGCTGCGCACACGGTCGACGGCGCGGCGGTGGGCGAGGGTGAGCACCCAGGACAGGGCGCTGCCCCGGGCGGGGTCGAACCGGGCGGCCGAGCGCCAGAGTTCGAGCAGCACTTCCTGGGCCACCTCCTCCGACTGGGAGGGATCGCGCAGCACGCGGCGCACGAGCCCGTACACCGGCCCGGACACCATGCCGTACAACTGCTCGAACGCCTTCTGGTCACCGCCCGCCACGCGCACCAGGAGTTGGTCCGCCTCCACCCGGTCCCCCTCTCCGCGGCCGCACCGGCCCCATCCCGCCACACCGACTCCTGTCGCACCCGCCCTGCCCAACGAACACACCTCCAGCAGGGCTTACGGATCCAGGGGCCGAAAACGCGGGTCACGAACTCGAAAAAGATTTTTTCTCCGAGACCAATCCGGGCCCGCCGTCCGCTCCGTATACCCGTCCGTCAAGCAAGTTGGGACTGAGGACGGACGGCATGACACCTCACTTTTCCAGGAGCGGTGCGGGACGCAAGGGCCTGGTCACCCTCGTATGTGGTGCGCTGGCCGCCGGAGGGCTCGCAGCCGCCGGCGTCGCCACGCTGGAACCCGGGGCGGCCTCCGCCTCCAGCCACCGGGAGGCCCCGTTGATCTCGGGGACCCCGCAGTACGACAACACGGACGTGTACGCGTTCGTCAGCCCGGACAAGCCGGACACGACGACGATCGTGGCGAACTGGATCCCGATGGAGGATCCGGCCGGCGGCCCGAACTTCTTCACGTTCGCGGACGACGCCCAGTACGACCTGCACATCGACAACAACGGTGACGCGCAGGACGACCTGCTGTTCCGCTACACCTTCAAGACCCACCGGAAGAACGAGAACACCTTCCTCTACAACACGGGCGTGGTCGACAGCCTGAACGACCCCGACCTCAACGTCACGCAGACGTACGACATCGACCTGATCAAGTCGAAGTACGGCAAGCAGGTGTACAAGACGAGGCTCGCGAACAACGTCCCGGTGGCCCCGTCGAACGTCGGCAAGGCGTCGATGCCCGACTACGCGAAGCTGCGCTCGCAGGCGATCTACAAGGCGGCGAGCGGAGCGCAGACCTTCGCAGGGCAGGCGGACGACCCGTTCTTCCTGGACCTGCGGGTCTTCGACCTGCTGTACGGCGGGAACCTCAGCGAGGTCGGCCGGGACACGCTCAAGGGCTACAACGTCAACACGATCGCCCTCCAGGTGCCCAACGACATGATCCGCGAGTCGCACAAGCAGCCGGTCGTCGGGATCTGGTCGACCACCCAGCGCAGGAACGCGCAGGGCTACTACTCCCAGGTCTCACGCCTGGGCAACCCGCTGGTGAACGAGGTCGTCAACCCGCTGAAGGACAAGGACAAGTTCAACGCGTCCACGCCGGCGTACGACGCGCAGTTCCTGAAGAACGTCACCAACCCGGAGCTGCCGAAGCTGATCGAGTCGATCTACAAGATCAAGGCACCGAGCGAGCCCCGCAACGACCTGGTCGAGGTGTTCCTGAAGGGCGTCAAGGGCCTCAACCAGCCGCCGAACGTCAAGCCTTCGGAGCAGCTGCGCCTCAACACCTCGATCAAGCCCGCCATGCACCCCAAGCGGCTCGGTGTGCTCGACGGTGACACCGCCGGATTCCCGAACGGCCGTCGTCTCACCGACGACGTGATCGACGAGGCGCTCCAGGTCATGGAGGGCGAACTGGGCGGCGCCAAGAACGATCTGGGCGACGCGGTCGACAAGAACGACAAGAAGTTCGAGAAGTACTTCCCGTACGTGGCCGAGCCGACCCCCGGTTCGCGCGGCAAGCTCGCCAAGGGCACGACCAGCGGTGCCGACGTCCGCAGCCAGCTCGGTGACGCGCTCCAGCCGGCGGGCTCCGGCGGCGCGACCGACAACAAGGTCCTGATCGCCGGGTCGGCGGCCTCGGGCGCGGCCGGAATCCTGCTGATCGGCGCGGCCGTGGCGTGGTGGCGCCGGCGCATCCAGCGCCCGTACTGACCCACGTCCCACCCCCACCGACTGGCGCGGCCCGCGTAACCATTCCCCCACGGCGCGGGCCGCGCCGCCCACGCATTCCCGTAACGACCAGGCGACCCAGGAGAGGGCATGTCCCCGCGCACGAACGACGACTCCGTGTCCGAGGTGGACGGGGACGAGCTCCCCCCCGCCGGTGAGACATCCCCCGCCCCGCGGGCCGGAATTCCTGGTCGAGCAACCGAGTCCACTCCCCCGGCGGAGTCCGCCGAAGCCGCCACGGAACCCACCGCCGAGGACGCGGGCCCCGCCCCCGCGGACGGCGACGCTACCGGCGCGGACGCGCGGGTCGCCGCCGTGCGGCGGGTCGGGGACGCCGGATCCGCCGCCGGTGCCGGATCACCGGACGGCGGTGCGGAAACCGCCACCCCCCACACCGAAACACCGGCCCCCGACGCCGGGCTCCGGACCGCGGCCCCCACACCGGCGCCGGACGAGCGGCAACCCCACGGCTCCCGAACCGAGTCCCCCACCGGCGCGGGCCCCGCCCCCGCGGACGGCGACGCTGCCGGGGCGGACGCGCGGGTCGCCGCCGTGCGGCGGGTCGGGGAGGC